>CAZHDQ010000592.1:0-2416 GCA_964531595.1 uncultured Anaeromyxobacteraceae bacterium | reverse complement strand
GTAGGTCTGGGGTCCAGCCGGGGCCTGGGACAGGATCGTCTCGACGTCGTCGATGAACCCCATGTTGAGCATCTCGTCGCACTCGTCCAGGACGACCATGGTGACGCGGCCAAGGTCCAACGTGCCCCGCTCCAGATGGTCCTGGACGCGCCCGGGCGTACCGACAATTACCGGCGCACCTCGGCGCAACGCGGAGATCTGGTCCGCGTAGCCCATCCCACCCACCAGTTCGGCGATGACCAAGCGCGGCATCACGCTCTGTAATTCAGCCGCCACCTGTTGAGCCAACTCCCGTGTGGGCGTCAGCACCAGTGCTTGGGGATGCCGGTCGCCGTTCAACCGGTGCAGCAGCGGCAGCCCGAAGGCCAGCGTCTTGCCACTGCCAGTGCGGCTCTGGACCAGCAGGTCCCGCCCCTCCAGACCCGCAGGGAAACAGTGTTCCTGCACGGGAGTGGGACTGGTGTAACCGCGGCGTTCCAGGGAGGCGAGAAAGGGCTCAGCACAACCGAGATCCAAAAATGTCAACAGATTCATGTGTCCTTCTGAGGGCTTATGCCGAAAGCGAGGAGCGAGATTGCGCCCGCTGGGCCGGACCCAACGGGCAGCATACTGCCACATCTTTCAAATTTTTGCCCGAAATATTTACATCATGGGAAAACCGACGCGCGGACTGGCCTCCACCCAAATCAGGATTATCGGCAGCAGCGGAAGCCGACGCCACCGGATTCGTCCGACGGGTCCATGGTGTAAAAGCGGTTCGCCGAACGAACGCCGTCGGATTGAGAGTCGTAACCACCGCCACGTATGACCCGGTACCAACCGCGTGGATCATCCACCCATGCGCTGCCATTCGTTGGAGCGCCCACGTACTCATCGTGCCAGTCGTCCTCCACCCACTCCCACACGTTACCGCCCATGTCCAATGCCCCGCACCAACTCACCCCAGCAGACTTCGAACCCACAGCCCTCGAAAAACCCGTCCCACACCCCAAGAATCCATCCTCGACCATCACAGCGTAATCGCACGTCGCCAAATCGTTACCCCAAGGGTACGTCCGACCATCAGTCCCACGAGACGCCTTCTCCCATTCCGACTCACTGCACAACCGCTTTCCAGCCCATGCGCAGTAATCACGTGCCTGACCCCAGCCGATGCAGTTGATTGGGTACTCATCCTTACCCGCCTTTCCCCAGTTGCATTCAGACGAAATGTCCGTTAATTCATTGCAACTACCAGCAGTTACACACGATTCGTACAATCCAACCGTAACCTCGTAGCGGTCGATCTCAAACGCGGGCACCGTCACCTCGTGATACGGCTTTTCGGTATAAACACAATCCGTGTCCTCCTCGACGTTGCACCCCTGCATGAACTTGCCTGCGGACACTGTCACCATATCACCGCAATTCGTCCCACAGCCCCCAGGCTCGCACGAACCAGCCTCGTTGCAGAAGTTGCCGTCCGTACACGTTCCGCATGACTCGCCACATACAGGGTCCAGGCCGCATTCGCGATCAGTGCAATCCTTCGCGCCAGGGCAGGTTACGATTTCCTCGGCGGCATCTGCTTCGTCGGCAAGGTCTGTCGCTTCATTATTATCGGTGGCCACGTCGGAATGGGTCTCGTCCCCGATTCCAGGGTCTTGTTCGACTTCGAATGTTGAGACATCGGGCAGAAGTCCAGGATCTGTAACGTCAGTCGCATCGGCCACCACGTCGGAAGAGGTCTCGTCCCCGATTCCAGGGTCTTTTGCGACATCAGACGTTGGAACATCAGGTGTAAGCCCAGGGTCTTGCAGCCCCGAATCCAGTCCAGAAATCGGGACATCGGAACCCGCACCTGTATCCGACCCGCACGCAACAAGCAGGATCGCCATGAAGACCGTAAGGACCATCGAGTTCCATTTCATCCGGAAGCCTCCGTCAAGACGCACAGCCGGCGTGAGTGTAAGCCAACATCGATTCGGAAAAATGCAAAAATGGATGTTAATCCACCTAAATCGAGCCTGGGGGGGTGAAATCTAGCCCAAGCTGCACACGCCGCAAGGTGTTGGCACCCTGGTTGTTACTCCGGGACGCAGAGTTCGCCTAAAGACCACGGTCGCCACCCGTGACTGGTCTATCTACACGCCTTCGATGCGGTTGGCCGACTGCGGCCAACTACCCGATCTCCAGTTCCTCTGCGGTGAACGCATCCGCGGCTGCCTTTTCATACAACTCGTCAAGTCGGGGCTGAACGACCAGCAACGCGGCGATCCTTTGGACCATGGCACGCAGATGCTTCACCTCCGCACGCGTGAGCGGCAGGCCGTCCCGGCGCTTCGCCTCCCGGTATCCAAGCCACTTCTTGAGCACCGGATACCCGCCCAATTCGAAACCCCAGACCGCCGATGGAACGTTCGCCAAGAAGACATCA
>CAZHDQ010000591.1:0-2419 GCA_964531595.1 uncultured Anaeromyxobacteraceae bacterium | reverse complement strand
TCCATGAGCAAAAGCAGGGCGATAAATTCATTAACAACGTGGTGAAACTTTACAAATACTCATAGAATTAGTCCTTCGCTATTTATGGGTTACGCAAAAAGCAGTCCTATTAGTGCTGATATTAATGTTGCGTGGTTGTATAATAATAGCCTTGGTGCATCTTTAGGTTATAGGGTAGGAGATGCGATTAGTATTTTGGCAGGATACAGGTTTAGCAGATTTTATTTAGCTTATTCTTACGATATTGTTACTTCTCAATTAAGGACTGTTAATAGTGGTTCGCATGAAGTAATGTTAAGTTTTGATATTTCTCCCCAACAACGAGTTAATACGCCAATGTTTTCATCAGGGAATACAGCAAAAGCTTATCGCAGACAATCTGGCAAAAGAGCATTTTAATTAAAAGTAATATGCAATTTTATGAATAGCTGTCGGTAATGCAAATAATACTACCTTATCGTTAGGTTTAATTTGAGTGTCGCCTAGTGCAATAAAGCTTTTTTTACCTCTAACTATACCAGCCACAATTACACCTTCGGGTAAATCTACGTCTTTCAATTTATTCTTAGTAATAATTGCATCACGTGAAGTAATGAATTCGAGTACTTCGGCATCAGTTCCTGTTAGGCACTTTATTGAAGATACTTCGGCTTTCATTGTGAGTGTATATATAGCACTTGCAGCACTAAGTTTTTTGTTAATAATAGTATCAATCCCCATTTTTGAGGCGATGTCGATATAGTCTAAATTTTCGATTACTGCTATAACTTTTTTTACACCGTATCTTTTTGCGAGTAAACAAGTAAGGATATTTGTTTCGGCATCTCCTGTAACTGCAACAAATATGTCGGTTTTCTCAATACCCTCTTCTATTAAAACATCTACATTTCGTCCGTCTCCATTGATAATCATTGTTTTTGGCAAAAGATCAACAAGTTTAAAACTTTTTTCGGCATTAAATTCTACCATTTTTACGTTTAGGTGGTTTTCAAGGAATTTTGCTGATTTAATACCTATTCGGCTTCCACCAAGAAACATGACATTGTTTAATTCAAGTTTTTCTTTACCAGCAGTTTTTAACAAACTTGAAATGCCATCAGGGCTTGTAATAATATAAATTATGTCGCCGCTTAACAACATATCATCACCCCGTGGGATAATTGTTTCTCCGTTTCTTGTAATAGCTACTGCTCTGTAATTTTTATTTTTTGCAAGTGCTGAGGATTCGCGCAAACTCATGTTTATTATTGGTGAATTTTCATCGAGTTTAATTACAAATAGAGTTAATTTTCCACCCGAAAATTCGAATATTTCTGTTGTTCCTGTTTGTTTAATAACTCCTACTATTTCTTTTGCGGCAATATATTCGGGATATATTAATCTATCGATGCCAAGATTTATAAATGTTAGTTTGTTTAATGGGTTAAGATATTCCATGTTACCAACTCTTGCAACTGTCTTTTTTGCACCGAGTTTTTTTGCAAATACACAAGCTAAAATATTAGTGTCTTCGGAGTCTGTTACAGCTATAAACAGATCGCACGATGTCGTATTAGCTTCTTTTAGTACGGTAAATGAAGTGCAAGAGCCTTCAACACACATTATATCATACGAGTTGTCAACTTCTTTAAGCAATTCTGCTTTTAGATCTATCATAACAATATCGTGATTTTCTTTTGTTAGCATTTTTGCGAGATATATGCCAATATCTCCTGCACCAGAAATAACTATTTTCATATTACAAGTTTATATTTTTAAAAATTGCGATAATCCTATCTGCATAATCTATTTCAAAGCCGTTATATTTTTTTTGTTTTAGTGCATAAGTTCTTAGTTGAAAAAAGAAAGCTAAAAAATCTGTATATGTCATATTTTTCATTTGTTCAATTTTTTGTGTTGTTTTTTGTTCTTTGAGATATTTTTCAAGTATCTTATGATTTATAAACTCTCCTTTGTCGTATGGATAAATATAAAAAACAGCTCCATTGTTATTGTCTTCGAACACGGCATGTGCAAGTTCTTTATCTACGTAACTTAAAAGGAATATGCCTGGTAAGTCGATAGGGAATAAAGGCAACGAGGTTTCTTGGGCAATTATGCAATAGAGTAATGCTATATTAGGGGATACGTATTTGCGGTCGTTGATACAGTTAGCAAAACTAAGGTATCTAGGTTTAAATTCTCCAACTGGATATTTTTTAAAATTTAGCTTCTCGAAAAGGACATTTCCAATCAATTTTACTTTTTCGATTCCGGTTAGTTGGTCATTAAGTTCAAGCCAGATAGATTGTATTATTTTATTTGTTTCCTCTTTTATTTGTTCGGCATCAATGTCTCGATTGAAATACTCTTCGATAATAAGTACAGCATCAAGTAAATTTTGTCCTTTAGTTTTAAGAACTTTGATGAGACGTTTTTC
>CAZHDQ010000590.1:0-2428 GCA_964531595.1 uncultured Anaeromyxobacteraceae bacterium | reverse complement strand
GAAGGACGACGATGGAACAGGCCGAAGGCGTCATCACCCAGGTCATCGGTCCGGTCGTGGACGTGCGCTTCCCGCCAGGCAAGCTGCCCGAAATCATGACCGCGCTCCGGGTTAGCAACCCCTCAATCAACGACAAGCCGTTCAATCTGGTGCTGGAAATCGCCCTGCACACCGGTGAATCCACCGCGCGATGCATCGCTATGGACTCGACTGACGGATTGGTCCGCGGCATGCCCGTTAAGGACACAGGCAACCCGATTATGGTGCCAGTCGGCAAATCGACGCTGGGGCGCATCCTGAACGTCATCGGAGAGCCGGTGGACGAGGCCGGCCCGGTGGTGTCCGACAAGTACTACCCCATCCACCGCGACCCCCCGTCGTTCATGGACCAGGACGTATCGGTCCGGCCGCTGGAAACGGGCATCAAGGTCATCGACCTGCTGGAGCCCTACCCCCGAGGTGGCAAGGTAGGCCTGTTCGGCGGCGCCGGCGTCGGCAAGACCGTCATCATCATGGAACTGATCCACAACATCGCGACTCACCACGGCGGGGTTTCGGTGTTCGGGGGCGTCGGCGAGCGGACCCGCGAAGGCAACGACCTGTGGATGGAAATGAAGGAGTCGGGCGTTCTGGAACGCACCGCGCTGGTCTACGGCCAGATGAATGAACCGCCCGGCGCCCGCGCCCGCGTCGGCCTGACCGCACTGACCACGGCCGAGTACTTCCGCGACGAGAAGGCCAGGACGTCTTGCTGTTCATCGACAACATCTTCCGGTTTACGCAGGCGGGTTCAGAAGTCTCTGCGACCCTGGGCCGCATCCCGTCGGCCGTCGGTTATCAGCCCACGCTGTCGTACGACCTGGGCCAGTTGGAGGAACGAATCACGTCGACCAAGAAGGGCTCGATCACGTCGGTCCAGGCCATCTATGTGCCAGCCGACGACCTGACCGACCCTGCGCCAGCCACCACTTTCAGCCACCTGGACGCAACCACCGTCCTTTCGCGCCAGATCGCCGAACTGGGCATTTATCCGGCGGTCGATCCGCTGGACTCGACTTCGCGGATCTTGGACCCACAGATCGTCGGTGAAGAACACTACCACGTCGCACGGCGCGTTCAGGAAGTCCTTCAAGAATACCAGGAGTTGCAGGACATCATTGCCATCCTCGGCATGGACGAATTGTCCGAAGACCAGAAGCAGGTCGTTTCGCGCGCACGCAAGATCCAGCGATTCCTGTCGCAGCCGTTCTTCGTCGCCGAGCAGTTCACCGGTGTCAAGGGGCGCTTCGTCAAGTCGGCGGACACCGTTCGCGGGTTCAAGGAAATCCTCGAAGGCAAGTACGACGACCTGCCCGAACAGGCGTTCTTGATGGTCGGCACCATCGAAGAGGCGATCGAGAAGGGTCAAAAGATGCTGGAGCAGGCATGAAGCTCGACGTCGTCACAAAGAATGGGGCGGTCGTCCGAGGGATGGATGCCGACGAGGTCGTCCTGCCTGGTTGCCTGGGTGAAATGGGTATCCTGCCTGGCCACAAGGCCATTATCGCGGGGCTGGGCGTCGGCCCGATGGTTGTAAAGACCGCGGCCGGCGAGACTTGGTTCGCGCTGGCGGGCGGTTTTGTCGAGGTGCTGGGCGAAGACGTCCGCGTCCTGACCGAGAGCTGCGAACGCGCCGACCAGATCGACGCCGACCGATCCCGCGCGAGGCTGGCGGAATCCACAAAACGACTGGATCTGGTGTCGCCGACCGAACCGGAACTGTACAACGTCGTCCGCAAATCCATCCGCAAGGCCGAAACACGCATCGCTGTCGGCGGTCACAAGCAGAACTGATTGTTCCCAGGCGTTGTTGGGGGAGTCGGCTAGTACCACTGGGGAATTTCGCACTCATCGAGTATCGGGTCGTCGGGCGAATCGTCCAACAGGGGCGCGATCAGCAGGCGATTCATGATACTTCCCTCATCCATGGGTTCCGTAATGATATCACCGCGGCAGAACTACGCGAACCCCGTTTCGTTTCATTCGAGGCTTCCTGCTTTCACACGCCGGACACACGACACCATCCGCGACTAGCATAGCCCGCGGAAACCACCGAGCAAACCTTGACGGGACCGAATCGAACCTACAATATGAACCCCGAATCGGCGTATTCCTTGAGAGGTGGAAATGAAACGCTTCCAGGTTGAGACAACAGTTGCCACAGTGGCCAGAAGAGGCCTGCCAATCCTGGTGGCGATGTTTTTCTTGGCGGCGTGCAGCGACACGGCTGACCTTTCGGATTCCGGCCCGGCCAACGATCTTGGTGTCCAGACACCGGACGTTACGGACCCAGGCCCCACAGACGTTCCGAAGGCGGACGAATCTGGTAAAACAGACCCCGGGCAACAGACGGACCCAGGGGAGCAGACGGACACCGGCACGGCCGACC
>CAZHDQ010000589.1:0-2431 GCA_964531595.1 uncultured Anaeromyxobacteraceae bacterium | reverse complement strand
TGGCCGTCGGTGATCGAGATGACGTTTGTCGGGATGTACGCGGATACGTCGCCCGCCTGGGTCTCGATGATCGGCAGCGCGGTCAGTGAGCCGCCGCCTAATTCGTCGTTCATTTTCGCCGCGCGCTCCAGCAACCGGCTGTGCAAGTAAAATACGTCGCCCGGATACGCCTCGCGGCCCGGCGGGCGCCTCAGCAGCAGCGACAATTGACGGTAAGCGACCGCGTGCTTCGACAGGTCGTCATAAATGATCAGCGCGTGTTGTCCGTTGTCGCGGAAGTATTCGCCAATCGCGCAGCCGGCGAAGGGTGCCAGGAACTGCAGTGGAGCCATTTCCGAAGCCGTCGCCGCGACGACCGTGGTGTATTCCATCGCGCCGTGGTTGCGCAGCTTTTCAACCACCTGGGCAACCGTCGACTGCTTCTGGCCAATCGCGACGTAGATGCAGAACACGGGCTTGTCGGTCTGGTGAGTCGATTTTTGGTTGATGATCGTATCGATGGCGACGGCGGTCTTCCCGGTCTGGCGGTCGCCGATGATCAACTCGCGCTGGCCGCGCCCGACCGGTGTCATCCCGTCAACAGCCTTCAGGCCGGTCTGCAGAGGCTCCTTGACGGGCTGTCGCTGGACGATACCTGGCGCTTTGACCTCGATGCGGCGTTGTTCCGTGGATTCGATAGGGCCCAGGCCGTCGATCGGCTGGCCCAACGCGTTCATGACGCGTCCTGAGACCGCGGGGCCCACCGGGACCTCGGCGATGCGCCCAGAGCGGCGGCACTCGTCGCCCTCGCGAATTTTGTTGACGTTGCCCAGAAGGGCGACACCAACGTTGGTTTCCTCGAGGTTCAGCACCAACCCCTTGACTCCGTGAGGGAAATCCAGCAGTTCGCCTGCCATAGCCCCGGAGAGGCCATAGAAGCGCGCGATGCCGTCCCCTACGGTAATCACCGTGCCCTTTTCCTTGACTTCGACCTTGCGGCCGTAATCGCGGATTTCCTGCTTCAGGATCTCGGTGACTTCTTCGACGCGCAATTCCATGCTTTCCCTACCTGTTTTCCAGCAGACGAGAGCGTAGCGATTCAAGATAAGTTCGGGCGGACAGGTCAAAGACCCGGTCGCCCACTGTGATCCGAACGCCGGCCAAGAGCGAGGGGTCGCGTTTCTGGGTCAGCACCAGTTGTCGCTTCACGGCGGCACCAATCGCGTCGCGGAGCCGTGCGACCTGTTCGTCGGTGATTGGTCCGGCGGATTCCAGTTCGGCGCTGGCACGACCAGCACGGTCGTCTTGGGCTGCCTTGTAGGCGGCGATTACAGTGTGCAATCGGTCAAGCCGGCGTCGCGATGCGAGCAGCGACAGAAAACTGGCCGACAGGGGGGCCAGGGACATCCGGGATGTCAGGGCCTGCACCACGTCACCGACGGATTCCGCGGGCACGGTCGGATTCGCAAACAGGTCGCGAAGGTCCGGCGCAGCATCGGCCTGGCGGGCGAACGTCTCCAGATCCGAAAGGCAGCGGTCAGCGGTTCCAGCCTCGGTCGCCACGTCCAGTAAGGCCGTTGCGTATCTCTTGCTGGCCACATCCTGCATGGACACGGTATCCCCCTAAGCCTGTTCGGCGCTGCTGACCTGTGTGACCACCCGGTCGACAGTGCCGTCAGAGACAGGGCTGTCGGCGCGTGCGGCCAGTTGGGACTGGACCTGATCGAAAGCCTGGGCAACCACCTCGGTCGCCAGTTCGGTGCGGGCCATCTTGGCCGCCTGGCTAATCCGGAAATCTGTTTCGTTGCGGATCTTCGCGGACAGCGTCTTGCCTTCCGCGGCCAAGGCGTCCCTTTCGATGCGCCCCAAATCGGCAAACTCGGTCATCAATCGATCGATTTCGGCGTTCAGTTGGGCGATGCGCCCCTCGGCAGCCTCTACCCGGGCCTCGGCCTCCCGGAACGCGGCCTCGGCCTCGGCGATGTGTGCGTACACAGCATCAGCGCGCGCGTTCAGGTGCTTGCGGATACGCGGCGCGACCAGCAGGGTGATGGGCACAACCAGGATCAGGAAGTCAATCAGGTAGACCAGCGTTGTGTGGTCTGGCCCGTGTCCGTCGCCGGAAGCCAGTGCCGAGGCGGGCAGGGCTAGCGCAGCCAAAGCGCATGCGAAAGCGGGCTTCATTGCGCCATTTCCTCCACGGCTTCGACCTGCGTCTGGATCAGACGCGCCAGCGCGGTCACTGTGGTAGGCGCGCCGCTGCGGAAGCGGGCCTTTTCGGCGTCCAAATCCGCCATTGCACCAGCCAGTTTTGCCTGCATTGCGACGGTTTCCTTCTGGACCATGTCGTCGCGCTGCCGCAGCCCTTCCTCGGCAATGCGACGCCGCTGCGCGAATGCCTCCTGACGGGTCCGGGCCAGCCGTTCCTCTGTTTGGGTTTCCAGATCCATCG
>CAZHDQ010000588.1:0-2432 GCA_964531595.1 uncultured Anaeromyxobacteraceae bacterium | reverse complement strand
GGCGGGCTCTGGCACGCCCGTGGATTTCAGGCGGCGGTTCAGGCGCGGCTGGGCTGCACGATCGCCGAATTGTTCAGGACCGGGAGGATGGCGGAATTCCGCCGTTGTGAAGCGGACGTGATCCGCGAGATGCTGCATCGGGACGTTGTCCTGGCGACCGGAGGCGGTTGCGTCGAGGCTCCGGAAACCGTGCGGGGCTTGGCCGATGCCTTCACGGTATGGCTGGACTGCCTGCCGGATGAACTGGCGAGTCGGATCGAGTCGTCCGACCGGCCCTCGGTAACCGGTGCGCCGCCTTCAGACGAGGTAGCCACGCTTCGGGCGCGGCGCGAACCGAGTTATGCTGCGTGCGCCCGGTTGCGCGTGGACACGGGCGAAACGGACGTGGAGGCGGCCTGCGATGCCATCGAACGAGCTTGGCGAACACTTTCGGGTTCTGACCTTCGGTGAATCGCACGGTCCCGCAGTCGGTGTAGTCATCGACGGCGTGGTCCCGGGGCTTGCGCTTTCGGCCGGGGACATCCAGGCGGACCTGGATCGGCGTCGCCCAGGCACGTCGGATCTGGTCAGCCCGCGCACCGAATCGGATCGGGCCGAGATCCTGTCTGGTGTCTTCGAGGGGCGCACGACCGGGGCGCCGATCTGTGTGCTGGTGCGAAACTCCGACGCGCGTTCCGAGGACTACGAGGCGCTGCGCGACCTGGTGCGGCCTGGCCACGGCGTCGGTTGGCTGGCGCGCTACGGTATCCGGGACTGGCGCGGCGGTGGTCGCACGTCGGGCCGCGAGACGGTTGGGCGCGTGGCGGCCGGGGCGGTCGCTCGGCTTTTCCTGGCCGATCACGGCATCACGGTCCGCGGGCGCGTGGTCGAGATTGCGGGCATTCGGGCCGGTGCGCCGGACTGGGGCCGCGTTGAATCCGACCCCGTGCGGTGCGGCGATCCGGACGTGTCTTCCAGGATGGCCCAGGCGATTCGTCAGGCCCGCGATGACGGCGATTCCGTCGGCGGCGTCGTCGAGGTCGTCGCCACGGGCGTTCCCGCGGGACTGGGCGACCCGATATTTTGGAAACTGGAAGCCGAACTGTCCCGTGCGCTGATGTCGATCGGCGCGGTGCGCGGGTTCGAGGTGGGCGACGGCTTCGCGGCGGCGCGTGCCACGGGCGCGGCGAACAACGATCGGCCCACGCCTGACGGGTTCGCTTCAAACCATGCAGGAGGCGTGCTGGGTGGCATCTCGACGGGCCAACTCGTGGTCGTTCGGGTGGCGGTCAAACCGACGCCGACGATTGGTCGGCCCCAGGCCACGGTTGACCTGGATGGGCAGATGCGCATGGCGCCCGGTGGCGGACGTCACGACCCGTGTATCTGCCCGCGTCTGGTGCCGGTGGCCGAGGCGATGGTCGCATGCGTGCTGGCCGATGCGTGGATGCGCCGCCAGGCATCGGGCGGGGAAGCGGACCCGGACCTGGCGACGTTGCGCCTGGCAATTGAACGCGAGGATGACGCGTTGATGGCTGCGTTGGGTCGACGCCTGGTGCTGGCGGTTCGGATTGGCGAATTGAAACGAGTCGGCGGGATACCGGTGCATGACGCGGTCCGCGAAGCCGCGGTGCGCCAAGCCTGGATCGATCGGTCTGGCCTCTACGGCGTTTCCACGCAACTGGCGGAAGAAATCCTGGCGCGGGTGCTGCCCGCGTCGCGTGCGGCGCAAGGCGAGGAATCCACGGGTCCCGAAGTCCCGGATGATTCGAAGACGTCTTGATGCGGGTCCCCAGCGAGGCGATATGAACGACCGCGATCGGATCGCCGACCTGTTGCGACGCAAACTGGGTGAAATCCACGCCCGGGACGGCGACATGGGCCGAAAAGTGGGCACACGCCGCGGTTTGGGGCCGGCCCGGGCACCCCGTCGCTTCGCCGAACCGTTTTCACCGGCCCCGGTCGAGGCCGCGGATCCCGAAGCAGTGAAGCGCGATTGGGTCGCCCGCTACCGGGGTCGTTCCCTGGACCAGGCGCTGGATGCGAGGCCTTCTGGCCTGCACCGCGACCTGTGGATACACCGATCCATGGTCACATCCCCGGTCGTTACGGTGCCTCGCGAGGCGGCCGTCCCGGCTTTGCGCGGTGCGCTATGGCTGTTGCCGGGTGTCCGAGACGCGACGGCGGCGCGCTTGTGTGCAGACGGGACGGACACGATTGACCTGCTGACCGACCACCCCCGGTTCGGTGCTGCGGCGCGCAGGTTGCTGGCCCGACTGGCGCACGACGACGCCGGGGGCCTGATGTCCCACGTCGGCGATCGAGGCGGTCGGGCGAACCCGTTGGCGCTGGCCTTATCTGCGTTCTTCAGGCCTGGGGATTTTTTGTTCCTGG
This sequence comes from uncultured Anaeromyxobacteraceae bacterium, assembly GCA_964531595.1. Taxonomy (GTDB): domain Bacteria; phylum Myxococcota_A; class UBA9042; order DTJE01; family DTJE01; genus DUVQ01. The sequence continues at coordinate 59 of CAZHDQ010000588.1, read as the reverse complement.
ACCTTGAAACAATGGGACTTTTCGGCGGTAGCCCGATCGGCTTGGCTGGCCTTGCTCAC
>CAZHDQ010000587.1:0-2437 GCA_964531595.1 uncultured Anaeromyxobacteraceae bacterium | reverse complement strand
CGCGCCAGACCCGCCTGCGGCGGGACGCGGACACCAGTCAGACGCAAGCCGTTCGACGGGCCGGGAACAGGCTCGCTCTCCACGCTTGGTGGGTATAATCGGCGTGCTGGACCTTCTCCAATTCGGCGGACGCCATGCAATGTGCTCCGTGGTCTTCTGCTGCCAAGAGATTCTTGCGTTTGCATTTTGAAGACGCATTCTGCAATCTTGGTTGTCATGACTGGAGATTGAGGTGGACCATCTTTCTTGGCCCCGGCACATCTTCATCCTTAACATGTACTTGATGGTTCAATTGTCGCCACATCTTGCTGGGACTGCAAACGCCGACACTACGTTACTCCCCGAATCCACAGCAAGAGATCTTGCCTGCGCCGACGACCAAGAATGCACCTTGCTCCACTACAGGTGGCGCAGTTTCTCTGCTATCAACATGCGTCTTCTCGCCACGAAGAGCGTTGTCGCAGATGATGTTCGCCTTCAATACTTCAATTCTGACCTGAGTGAAGTTTCACCAACTGACGTAGTCCTTTTCGAAAGGACGGAGCGTCTTGCTGCCTTTGATCTTTTTGGACGGCTCGCCCCCGACCTTCACGCCATCCTCTCCGAGAATGCAGACTTCCCCGACATGCCGGTTCCTGTCGCCATCTGGCTGCGCTCCGAGACACCTCCACTGTTGACAAAAGAGCATCTCAACGATTCGGAATCTTACCTTGCGCTACAGTCTTGGCGCGATTCCCTTCTCGCTGTTCAGGAGACATTTAGGAACAAGGCTCGTCTTATTGGTCTCGGCGAGGTTCAATGCCTCCAGGATGTACCCGTCTGTAAGCTGATCGCAAACGCCGATGCAATCTTTTCCCTCAACTCCGTATCTGAAGTCGGAACTGTCTTCTACGACCGCCCACTCGAGCCTGGGAGCACAACGTGGAAGGACACATGCAGAGTTTCCAGTCTCACGGCACCCGCTATTTGGGTCGGCGTCAGTGAGGTGTTTCGCCCAGACTCCACCGCTCTCCTACCAGGTATCGTCGCCACACACGAACCAACTTGGCCGACCGGCCCGCATGCGCGACTGGTGCTCGGGGTCATCTATCAATCCATACACCCATATGGCATCGCGCGGTACTCCTCGAACTTCGTCGGTAACACCTCAAATGGTGTCGTCTCTCCTTGGGAACCGGTCCAGACTTGGTTCTCTCAGTTTTCGCCACCCGTTCGCGTTCGGAATGACAGCAATCATCACGATGAAGGCACCAACGGAGACATCACCCATGCCGATTGGTTCATCGACTTCATCGTAAAGAACCCTCCGTATCCGACCTACGTCAGGCTTGCCGGTAACAACAACCCCAACGCATACGTCGATGGCAAGGACTTCAACGCCATCTCGGTGGGTGCAACTAATGATGCGGGTACTACAACTCGCTCCGACGATTTCATGGCGGGCTTCTCCAGCAGAAGGAACCCCATCAGCGCCCATGGTGACCGTGAGAAGCCCGAGATCTGTGCTCCTGGCGAGGGTCTCACCGTTGCCGGCGCCCAGAATGTCAGCGGCACAAGTTTCTCCAGCCCAATGGTCGCGGGCGCAGCAGCGGTGCTGATGCATGGCCAGCTTGACCTGCTCAATTGGCCCGAGGCTGTTCGCGCAGTCCTAATGGCTGGTGCCGACGAGGATGTTGACGGGACGTTACTCAACCTCTCCGACGCCGTTGACGATTCCGACGGGGCCGGTGAGGTCTGTGTCCTCTGCTCTAGTGACGTCGCTAGCATCCTTCAAATCACGTCCAATTCGCCTACTGGTGGAGAACCCTCCAGCCTACGCGGATATCATCGTGCAACCGTGAACTTCCAAAACAACTTCCCATCCGGCACATACGACACCCCAATCTACGTCGGCGGCCCATTCGTTGGGACCCGCCTGAGGGCAGTCTTGGCCTGGGATTCAACCGCAGTGTGCGCTGATAGTGAAGATGAGTATTCCTGCACCGGTGACCAACTGGATGCCGATCTAGATCTTCTTGTTTACAGGCATCCGCAAAACACGCTTGTCGCATGGTCTTCGACGTACGACAACAGTTTTGAATTCGTTGACTTCCCTGCCGAAAGCAATCAGATGTATGTTCTCAGAGTTAGGAGATACCTTCCGACGGCACAGCCTGGTACCTACCTGGCTCTCGCATGGAGGATATATGCATCCTAGTGGGGCCTTGGCCGATTCTTGCCTGCGCCGGCGGTTGGCTCGACTCCACAGGAAGTTTCAGTGGCACCAAGCGGCAGGATCTTCGAGTCGGTTCTCTCGAGCCACTGTTTCATGGAGGTGCCCATGAACGGAAAAGCTTGTTTTCGGGTCGTCAGTGGGCTGCTGACGGCTTTGATTTTCAACGCGTGTGTTTCAGCCTCGAGCAACGAGGCGCTTGAAGACATTGCCGAGATGTTGCAG
>CAZHDQ010000586.1:0-2438 GCA_964531595.1 uncultured Anaeromyxobacteraceae bacterium | reverse complement strand
TAAGGTTGTCCGGGGCTGACGGAGTGGCACGATGGCGAGAGGCGATCTGGGGGTTCGGATCGGGATGGCGCTGGCGGTGCTTGCGGCCGCCGCCGTCCTGGCCGCACTGTACCTGGTATTTTTTGTGGCCCCGCTGGAGGCCACGATGGGGATTGTGCAGAAGGTCTTTTACTTTCACGTTGGGTCCGCCATCAACATGATGCTGTCCTTTGGCGTGTGCGCGCTGGCCGGTGCTACCTATCTTGCCTCGCAGCCGGCGTTCGCGCGGGTGGCGTCGGTTGCCGATGCGGTCGGCCTGGCGACGGCCGAAGTCGGCGTGATGCTGGGCGCCGTTGTGTTGATCACCGGGCCGCTGTGGGCCAAAGTGGCCTGGGGTACTTGGTGGACGTGGGAGCCGCGGCTGACCCTTTCGCTAATGGTGTTTTTGCTGTTCGTGGCGTACCTGGCGTTGCGGGCATACGCCGGCTCGGACCGGTTCGGAAGGGGCGTGGCCGCTGGGCTGTCGATCCTTGGTCTGCCGGCGATTTACTTCATCCACTTCGCGGTGGAGCGCTGGGGCGGCGCCCATCCCCAGGTGGTGTACAAAGGCGGTCTGACGAATCCCATGATGCGTTGGGCGTTTTTGGCGAGCGTGATCGCGATGGTACTGGTCACTGCGACGCTGGTTCTGCTGCGTGTACTGATCGAGCGCAGACGGCAGCAGATCGACGCTTTGTTCCTGGAAATCGATCGTACGACGGGCTAGCGGCACGGACCTGATGCGCCGCGCCGGAGGGATACATGGTTGAAGGTACGGGAGGCCTGGGCGGTCTGGAGATGATGGTTCTGGCGTACATGGCGATCTGGGGTGTCCTGCTGGTGTTCGTGCTGCGGGCCTTCGCCCGGTTGGGAGGGCTGCGCCGCGAGATCGACGCGTTGCGACGCGAGATCGACGAACGGTTGGCGTCGCCTGGACCGGACCGTTCCTGACGTGGGTGGACGCCGTTTTCGGGTTATGGGGTGGCAGGTCGAATGGCGTGCCATTGCCACCCGGCCCGCCGATGTGGTACCTACCGCTTCCGTGCCAGGCCGGGATCGGCCGCAGCTAACTGGAAGGTGAGTGTTGGGTAAATCTCTGATCATTGTTGAATCGCCTGCAAAGGCGATCACCATCAAGAAGTATCTGGACGACACGTACGAGGTCGAGGCGTCCGCGGGCCACATCAAGGACCTGCCCGAGAGGACGCTGGGTGTCGACGTCGATGCGGACTTTGCGCCGCACTTCGAGGTTGTCCAGGCCAAGCGCAAGATCGTCGACAGACTGAAAAAAGCGGCCGCCGCGGCTGACACGGTCTACCTGGCGCCCGACCCCGATCGCGAGGGCGAGGCGATAGCCTGGCACATTTTTGAAGAGATCGAGGGGCTCGCCCCGAACATCGAACGCGTGTTGTTCACCGAAATCACCCGCGACGCGGTTCGGAAGGCGCTGGAGTTCCCGCGCGAACTGGACCGTTTGATGTACGAATCGCAACTGGCACGGCGCATCCTGGACCGCTTGGTCGGCTACCAGATCTCGCCGCTGCTGTGGCGCAAGGTCCAAAGGGGCCTCTCGGCTGGCCGCGTGCAGTCGGTGGCCGTGCGATTGGTCGTGGACCGCGAACGCGAGATCGAGGCGTTCGATCCCCGCGAGTACTGGGTCATCGATGTTCTGGTCGACCGACCCGGGCGTGACCCACAGCCGTTTCGCGCGGTCTTGCGCCGCTGGCAGGACCGCAAGGCCGAGGTGCCTTCTGGGACTGTGGCCCAGGCGGTGATCGACGCGTTGCGTGCCGCGGATCTGGCGGTTTCTAACGTCGAGCGCAAGGAGCGCCGGCGCTCACCGCAGCCGCCGTTGATTACCAGTACGCTCCAGCAGGAGGCATCGCGGCTGCTGCGATTTTCGCCGTCGCGGACGATGTCGGTTGCGCAGCGGTTATACGAGGGCGTCGACCTGGGTGAAGAGGGGCGCGTCGGCCTGATTACCTACATGCGTACCGACTCAGTGAGGCTTTCGGCGGACGCCGTCTCGTCGATCCGCGACTTGATAGCGACCCGGTTCGGGAAGGAATACGTGCCGCAGAAGACGCCGATTTACAAGAATAAGCGGTCGGCCCAGGATGCCCACGAGGCCATTCGGCCGTCGTCAATCGCCTGGACACCGGATGCGGTCAAGCCATTTTTGGGGCGAGACGAGTTCAGATTGTACCAATTGATCTACAACCGTACCCTGGCGTGCCAGATGGTTCCTGCGGTGTACGACCAGACGGTCGTGGACATTGCGGCTGGACCGGCGGAACTGCGGGCGAACGGGTCAGTGCTGCGTTTTGACGGCTTTTTGGCTGCGGTCCGTGCGGACAAGGAGGCTGCGAAGGAAGTCGAGAAGCCCGAACCCGAGGCCGGCGATGACGAGTTCGCGAACG
>CAZHDQ010000585.1:0-2442 GCA_964531595.1 uncultured Anaeromyxobacteraceae bacterium | reverse complement strand
GTCCCAATGCACGCACACGCAGGACCGATACTCAAGCATCGGTCGCCCTCGGTCCGAGGGTTCCCGTCGTCGCACGCATCCGGGTCGCAGGAGGGGTTCAGAACCGACCCGCAGGGATCCGTCGCCGGCGTTCCGACGCACAGGCAGTTCAAGTCATCGTCCAGCGCGCACTCATCGCCAGTAGTCAGCGGGTTACCGTCGTCGCACAGCGCAGGCTTGCACTGGGGGTTTAGCGCCTGATTGCAGGGGTTCTGTTCCTGGATACCGACGCAATCGCAGAACAACTTGCCCGAGGCATCCTCGATCAAGCGGCAGATGTCGTCGACCGTGGCCGCATTGCCGTCATCGCATTTCGCCTCATCGCAGGTCGGGTTCAGTTCACGGCCACACGGGTCCGTGGGCACTAATTCCGCGACACACCGGCATCCCGCCAGCGGGTCCTTTTCGCAGACGCCATCCCCGCCGTCGGCGAGCCGGCATTTCGCTTCGTCGCAGGTCGGGTTCAGTTCCGCGCCGCAGGGATCGGTCGGCAGTTGTCCGGGCAGGCACTGGCAAGCCTCGGGCACCGCGCCCAGCCCGCATTGGCCCGCCTCGCCGTCCCCCGTCACGCAGGCAGTGACCTCGCATTCGGGGTTGAGCGCATCCGAACACGGATCAACGGTCAGCGGCACACCGGCGCAGTCGCAAACCGGGTCCGCGGCAGGCGCCGAAACCACCCAACGGCAGCGATCCTTGACCGTCGCCGGATCCCCGTCGTCGCAGGACGCCGCGGTACATTCCGGGTTGGCGGCCACACTGCAAGGCGACCACGGCAGGCACACGCACTTGCCAAAGGCATCCTCCTGGCAAACGCCGGCACCGCCTTCGGCCATTTCGCAGCCGGACGGATCGCAGGACGGGTTCAGCATCCCGCCGCAGGGTTCCTCGTAGGCATCGTGCCCGGTGTCGGGGGCCACATCTTCCACCGGCAAGTCGTTGTTCAGCACTTCATCGACCACCGTTTCGGTATTAGGCAGGTCGGTAATGACGCCCGGATCCTCGGCCCCAGTGTCACGGCCCACCACATCAACCGTCTGTCCCGGGTCCGATGAACCGCCTGGGTCGACGACAGCGGTATCCCGCCCTGAGTCGGAGCCACCCAGGTCCATCGTGGGTCCCGTCGGGTCCCCGCAGGCCAGGGAGAAAGCACACGCAACAAAGATCGCGCGGAACAATCGACGCTCCATGGGGTCCCCCAGTTAGTACAGGCTTTCGTTATTGTATACAAAACGGTTTCCGAGCACCAGAAAACGCGCGAGGCCAAACAAGAAAAAACAGCGATTTAGTCAGCGAGTTCAGCCTGCCGCCGATCCAGTTCCGTCCAGCGGGCGTACAGCGTGTCCACCGCGGCGCGCGCCTGCTCAACCGCAGAGGAGCACTCGCCCAGCCGGGCCGCATCAGTTGCGATGGCGGGGTCGTGCAGTTCGGCCTCGCGGGCAGCCAGCGTGACTTCCGCGGTCGCGATCCGCTCCTCGATCGTCTCCAGATCGCGCTGTTCCTGCCAAGTCAGCCGCCTTGATCGCGTACGCCGAGCCGCCGCCTTCGCATCGCCGCCACCCACCGCCCCCCCATCAACAGGTTGCGTGCGCGAACGAATAGCATCACGCTCCCACTGCGCGTAGTCGCCGAAGAACGCGGCGCCGCCCTGCCCGTCCAGACCCAGCACCGTTGTCGCCACCCGGTCAAGCAGGTACCTGTCGTGAGTGACCAGCACGACCGCGCCCGGGAATTCAGCCAGGCTGTCCTCCAGGATCTCTAGCGTAGGCAGGTCCAGGTCGTTCGTAGGCTCGTCCAGCAGCAACACATCGGCCGGTTGCACGACCAAACGCGCGATCAGCACCCGAGCCTGCTCACCGCCGGATAAATCTCCGACCGGCGTGGTCAATTGATCCTGGCGAAAAAGGAATCGCTTGGCCCACCCGACCACATGCACCAGAGATCCGCGGTAAGTGACTGAATCGCCGTCCGGTGCCAGCGCCTGGCGCAAAGTCTGCCGGGGGTCCAGTTGATCACGATGCTGGTCGAAATAGACCGTCTTCAGGCCGGTCGCCGTTTCGACGTGCCCCGTGTCGGGCTCCAGGTCACCTGCCAACACGCGCAGCAGCGTCGTCTTGCCGCTACCGTTGGCGCCAACCAACCCCACCCGAACGCCAGGCGACAGCACGAATCCCAGCCCGGAAAACAACGTCCGACCGCCCAGCGACTTGCTCAAGTCGCGCGCCGAAACCAACCGCTTCGTACGCCGTTCAGTCGCCCCAAAGCCGAATCGCACCGCCGACGTGGTATTGCGCGCCGCCACGTCGTCCAGTTCCTCCATCAGCACAGCGGCCGCATCGATCCGGTACTGGGCCTTGGTCGCCCGCGCCTTCGGTCCACGCCGCAGCCATTCGACCTCGCGGCGGA
>CAZHDQ010000584.1:0-2458 GCA_964531595.1 uncultured Anaeromyxobacteraceae bacterium | reverse complement strand
CGGCGACAGCGCGGTAAGCGCGACGGCCCGATCGCCCAGCACCTCGTGGGCAACAACGGCCAGCAAGCCCGAGTCGACGCCGCCGGAGTATGCGACCAGCACCGAACCCAGGTCGCGCAGCCGGGCCTTCAAGGCATCGAATCGGTCAGACAGGTCGTCGTTCATGGGAAGACCTCAGCAATCCACGGAAAGTTTTACCATCCGGGACAAAAAAATGGGACAGTGCCTGATTTTCGACAAGCGGGGACCATGGATCCAGGCATCGCTCGGATCGACGGGCCGCTCGGGTATACTGCCCGCGACTCGAACCGGGGGCCACGATGGATCGCGCGGCAGCCATTGAATTGCTGGGTAAATACATCCACGACGACTACACCCGGCGCCACTGCTTGGCCTCCGAGGCCGTGGCCCGTGCGCTGGCCCACAAGCTGGGCCACGACGAGGACTTGTGGGGGCTGTCCGGGCTGCTGCATGACCTGGACTACGAAGAGGTTGGGGACGACGGGGACCGGCATGCCCGCCGGACGGTTGAGATCCTGGCGCCGCTGGGGTTTCCGCAGGAAGGCCTGGATGCGATCTTGGCCCACAACGGGGATCGGCTGGGCATTCCGTGCCGGACGCCGCTGGACTTCGCCGTGACCGCCGGGGAATCGATCACCGGCATGGTCTTCGCGATGGCGCTGGTTCTGCCCTCGAAGGCGCTGGCCGACGTCAAGGCGTCGTCGATCCGGAAGCGGCTCAAGGAGTCGCGGTTCGCCGCCAGCGTCAGCCGCGAGCGAATCGGCCAGTACGTCGGCCTAGGGCTGTCCGAGGAAGATTTCGTGTCGCTGGCCGTGAAGGCGATGCAGCAGGCGGACCTGGACTGGCCGGGTGGCGGCCGGTCCTAGGCCAAATCACCGTTCGCGTCCCATCAATTCGGACAATACCTCGTCCAGCGAGACGCCCTGCTTGACCAGGTAGGCGAGCAGAAAATAGATCACGTCGGCGGCTTCCCAAGTGATGTCATCGTGGGTGCGGGCCGTCAGCAGTTCATAGATCTCTTCGGTCAGTTTCCGGGGGATCCGGTCGTCCTTTTCGAACAGGAAGGACGTGTACGACCCCGGACGCGGGTCGTCGCGACGGGCGCGGATCACCTCGAACAGCCCGGACAGCCCGAATTCGCGCGCCCCCTTGCCGAACCGGGAGTAGTGCGCCCGGTCGAACACGGAACTAGCCGGACGTACCGTGTACACCAACGCCCGCCGGGACCTGTCGGCGGTCGCCCGCACCAGCCGGGAGCCCGGGAGTTCGTCGCCCGCCTCGCAACCCTCGTCCCTTGGACAGTAGCGGACCACCCCGTCCTCCAGGGATCGCCGCAGGGTAACTGCGTCGGACCAGTTCAGCATCAAAATCTGTCCCTGCGGGTCCTGGACGATCGTGGGGACGGGTCCCTTCGAGAAATCCATGCATGCGACGAAGGCGTCGGTCGGGTCGATCGCCGGCGACTTCCAGGTCCCGGCCAGCGCGACGTCGACGCCGATTTGGTCCAGCGTTCGGACGTCATCGACCCCATGGCCACCGCCCCTGACGGCCAGGTAGAGCGTGGTCGCCGCGGCAACGTCCCGGACCCGGTTTGCCGGCGTTGGCGCACCGCGTCCGTCGGCCTCGACGAACGAGCAAAGGAACCCCGAACAGTACGGTGCCAGGATCTGCATCGTCTCGGCCGTCGTCCGGTTGGTCGGCCGGGCTCGCCCGTCGGTGATCACGGCGCCGTCGACGGTGTCCAGCGAGACCAGGATGCGGTATCGCGGCATGCGCGAAAGGAAGTCGGTCGTCACCGAGGTGTCCAGCAGCACGCGGTGGGCGCCGGCGCGCAGCAGTCGTCGCACCTTGTCCTCGTCCCGGATGCCGCCCCCGACGAAGCAGGGCGCCAGACGGATCGCTTGGCGGATCAGGGCCTCGTTGTTGCCGCTGCCGGTGGCCGCGTCCACGTCGACCAGGACCACCTCGCCGGTCCGTCCCAGGCGCTCTACCTGTGCCAGCAGGTCCGAATCGTCCACAGGGAGGGCGTCGGGTCCATCGACCGGCAGTGCCCGTCCCTGCGAGACTTCGATGATCGGCAACAACATGCAGTGTCCCCCGTAGTCACAGGCGCGCCGCCCCTTCGGCGGCCGTTCGTTGCCTAGGCTCGCCCCCGGGATTCTCCCGGCCGTCATGGTATCATCCCTTCGGTCCAAGACGGGAAATCGCGATGCGCGTCCTATTGATCCCTGCGCTGGTCCTGTTCCTGGCGACCTGTGGCGGGTCCCAAGACGATTCGGGCCCAGACGGCATCCAGTTCGAGGTCTTGCTCGCCACCTGCCAGACCCTCGCCGACTGCGACGATGGCGACGGTTGCACGGTCGAGCATTGCGTGGGCGGTCGCTGCGTAAACCTGCCGAGGTCGTGCGATGACAAAAACCCGTGTGCGGCGGACCGA
>CAZHDQ010000583.1:0-2468 GCA_964531595.1 uncultured Anaeromyxobacteraceae bacterium | reverse complement strand
GCGACGGTGGCATCTGGACCGGTTGGTCGACCGTGGCCGCGGGCCTGCGATACACGCAGACGGGAACCGAAGCTGATTACCTGCGCATGGAACAGCACGTCCGGGACCTAGTGACGATGTACGAGGTCACCGGCATCCCCGGGTACCTGTCCCGCTACCACTTCCTGTTGATGCCCGATGGAGCGCCGGTCCACCCGGAAATCATCATCCGGCACGAAAGCGAAGTTAACCTGACTAACCACCATTACCGTGACGTCGCCGAGTCCGCTTTGCAGTACCTGCCCGTCGAATACGTCGACGGCTACGTAGACGACGAGGGTACCGTGTGGCAGGGGCGCCCGATGTGGCAGGGACGGCCCTCCATCGACCAGAACTCCGGCCCGATGACCGCGCTGCCGATGGCGTTCGGGCTGCTGCGGGACGCTGATTTGAAGGACCGCATCACCAAGCACCTGACGTGCTACGCCAAGCGCCTGCAGCGCGTTGAATTGATCAACCTGCAGTCGAACCCCGACCTACTGGCGGCCTTGATGTCGTATTTCAGCGCCGGCGAACTGCTGCTGGACGAAGATGACATGGACCTGACGCAGATCGACCGCGTTGTCGGCTACGTCCACCGCCAGGTCAACCCGGCCAACGAGTCCACGTTCGACAAATCATGCCCCGAAACGATGCAGGTGGCGCCCTGGCGGGTGATCGACGCGACGTCGGACGAATTCATGATTGACCTGCTGGAACTGGTCTTGGACATGGACACCAATGACGGGCGCGAGGGACAGTTGGATCACTTCTACTTCCCCAGCCTCCGCGGTGCCGACGCGATGCACCTGATGCATCTGATGACGATGAACTACTACATGACTGGCGACGAGCAGTACCGCGAGTTCCTCTACCGCGAACTGATCGACGGAATCCAGGCCGACCGCGTGATGATGACGGCGGGCGCGTTCTCGCTGCCGAAGTTCTGCAAGAAGTACTACGGCGACCAGATCACCTACGGACCCTGGTGGGCTTTCCTGCACCTGCTGGGCGACAGCCCGCTGCGCGATACGGTCCGCGAGGGCTTCCACACCGAGATGTGGGACAAATTCGTGCGGGGCCACGCTAACCTGGACTTCGGCATCATGTACGCTGGCGCTCTGCCGCCGGAAGTCGGCGTCGACCACGACGAGGTACTGGCCGAGGCACTGGCCTTGCTGCCTCGGATGGGCGGCAATGGCTGGGACGGTGAAACGCCCGTTTACGACGACCCACGGCGCGCGTATTCGCTGTCGGCCGAATTCGTGCTGGAGCATGCGCCCGAGGGGACGGAGGCCGTCTGCCCGACCCAGGCTGAAGTCGACATCTGTACGGCCGAGGTCAACGTCATGGGCGTCAAGATGCCCGGCCTGGGCGTCGGCGCACGTCCCTGCACCGGCAGTGATTTCGAATGTGAACTGGGTGACGGGACATGCACGTCGATGATGACGAACCTGCCTTTGCCCCCGGACCTTCGCCCGAACACCGATTTCCTGTGGCAACGAAACCCGTTCTCGATCGGGGCCTCGGCCGGCAACAACGGCCAGCGCCAGTACGCGGGTTCTGACTACTCGGAACCCTACTGGAACGCACGGCGATACGGATTCGTGACCGAAGGTGCTGGACAGGTTCTGGTGTGGAAGGACGACGGGGCCTGCATCCGCTAGGCGTTCGCGCTACAAACACTCACCCATGTAGTCCACCGGTACATCCGCCTGCGCGGCCAGGCATGGATTCGTGTAGGTAACACCGTCGCATCCGCAGGCAGGATCCTTGATTTTCGGGCAGGTCTCAGGCTTGACCTGGCAGAAACCGAAGCTCTTGCACTCGCCGATCGCCTTTAGGCAGTAGCCGGTTTTGCCGCAATCGCCCGGCCCCTTGCAGGCCGTGCAGTCTGTTGGACACGTCGCTGCCGATTCGCCGGACTGGGGGTCGCAGATGCCGTCCCCGCACGTTTCTTTGCACTCGGGGACACACACGCCGTCCGGGCAAATCCAGTGCCCCGTGCAATCGACATCCCATGGCAGCCAGATGCAGTCGGCCGCTTTCCTGCAATTACCCGCCGTCAGCGGGAGGCAGGCGCAGCCCATCACCGCGTCTGGGCCACACTCGCCAGGAATGTCGCCATCGAGGGTACACGGCAGCACTTCGCAGGTCGGATTGACCCGCTCGTCGCAGGGGCGTCTCACCAACTTGCCTTCGCACAGGCATTTCTCGCCGACAAGCGAGCACGCATCGCCGGTGGTGTAGGCCAGTCCATCATCACACAGCGACGGCTTGCACTTCGGGTTCAGCACGTCAGAACAGGGGTCGGAAACCTCGTCCCCCTTGCAGACACACTCCAACTTCCCTAGCACGCACCGGTCACTGATCGTGGTGGGATCTCCGTCGTCGCAACGGACATCCTGGCACGTCGGGTTAAGCAGTTCGTGGCAGGGATCGGTGATCGG
>CAZHDQ010000582.1:0-2471 GCA_964531595.1 uncultured Anaeromyxobacteraceae bacterium | reverse complement strand
ATCCCACCATTGATGGCTCGTGGGTTTTCGAAGTCGATCCGCGAGATCCATGTCCCCTTGAGCCACTGTTGTCCGTCCTTTTCGAACGGCGCGACATAAATGATCTGGCTTTGACCGGCCTGGCGTTCTTCCAGTTCGGTCACACGATCCAGCGTGTCGGACTCAAGCGCCAGCATCACGGTGTCATCATACAACTGCCTGATTTGATCGATGAATGCGACAACCTGCGCAGCTATTTCGCCGTTGAAGACAACCCCTGGAAACGCCTGTTCGACAGTGAAGATGGCCTTGCGATCCCGGTAGGCACTCGCCCGATCCAGAAACGCCGCGAACTCCTTCTCGCCCCTTGCCCGGGCCTCCTCGTCGTTCCCGACCTGGCTCAAGGCGTCGAACACCCTGGACAGGTCAGCAATGTGGCCCTCGACCACATCCAGGATCGGCGCGTTTCCTTCGCCAATCTGGGCGGTCCGCGTCTCGGTGAAGTACTCGATCAGGTGGCGGGCCTCGCGGGTCTTCGAGTTCTCGACCGCGCGGCTCTTGAGCATGCCGCCCGCCAGGACACCGAACACCAGCATGACCATCCCAGCCGCCACGACCGACCACAGCAACGCGCGCTTCGAGCCAGCCCCGACATGGACCTCGGCCAATTCGGCCTCGGTAATCGGCGGCGGCGGGGGACGCGGCGCAACCGGCGGCGCAGCGGGGGTCGACTGTGACTGGGGGGCCTCGGGTTCCTCGACCTTGCGGGGCTTGATCCCTAGTTTTGCCTTCAAATCCTCGATGGATCTGTCCGTTGATTCGGGCGTTTGAGAACCATCGTTCTGGGTCGGATCGTCGCTCATTTCAGTCCCTCCTGGCCATGACAGTCGCTAGGCGCTGCCTGCACAGAGTTTTACCCGAGGCCCGGTTGAATGCAAGTGATCAGAACGTCAGGTCAGCCATCGCGCGGATCTTGTAGATCGCGCCCAAAGCATTCCCGTCCGCGTCGTTGAATACCCCGCCCGGCTTCGCCCATCCGCCTTGCACCCCCAGGCGCAACGCAAACGGCCCCCAGATCTTGGCCGTCGTGTAGGACACGCCGATGTCTATTTCGTAGCCCAGGTCCTTGGACGGGCGGCCACCACGATAGCCCACTGGGTAGCCGCCGTTGGCGACGTTAGCGTTGAACGGGTCCGAAACCACGGCCAGCGCCCGGGCCCACAAGAATGCCAAACGGATGTCCAGCCCCTTGGCAGCCATCACCTTCAGGCGCGGATACAGATAGAACGCGTTCGTGACGGCCCCGTTGGTCAGCGCCAAGTCGTAGCCCTTCGAGGGCGCCCCCTGGAGTGAGGGATCCGCGATACGAGAGGCCGACCAAGCCGAAGTCCGCCCCAGGAGTTCCGGGAACAAGATCATTCCGACGCGATAGTCCGGGTCGAACGATAGCGCCCGTGACGTGCCGTCCTCACGGTCGGCGTCGCCTGATGCCAGACCTAGTTCCAGGCCGGGGACAATCCGATATTTCGGGATCTCGACTTCGGCACGGATCGCCGCACCCCACGCGAGGACATCGACGCCATTGCGTGCACGATCGCCCCGGAACGCGTCGGTGGACCCGACCTGGACGACGCCCTCGGCCGCGAGGTTCAAACGACTGCCCTGCGAGCCCAGCGCCACACCGTGCCGCGTGAAAAAGTCGATCGCGGTCACCTCCAGCCGGTCACCGTTGTCGAATTTTTCGTTCCGGTAGGCGACGTACAGACCCAGGAACATGTCGTAACGGTCCGGGATTACGTTACCCTGCCAGAACATCGCACCCACGCCCTGCCAGGCAAGATCGCCGCCAAGCAGGCTTGCGTGGTCGTCTTCGAACACTAGGTCCGCCGCCAGAGACATGTAGAGACCTTGAGCAAAGGCAGAATCCGAGAAAAACGCCGCAGGCTTCATTACCCACTGGACTCGATCCACGCGATCGCCAAGTTGCGTGTCGGCAAAGTACTCGGGGTCGTCCTCGCCGCTGTGGGCCACAATGCCCAGCCCCCACTCCGAGTGCATCTGGCCGACCCGCAACATGCCCGCTGCCGAGCGCCATTCCAGGTAGAGTTCGCGCAGCGTCGAGCGCCCCGTGAAACGCTTGCGATCCCTGGGCACCAGCAGAATATCGGCGGCGGCCGACGTCGTGTCGCCGGCCAACTGGCCAGCCAGGATATCGACGTTTGCCACGATGTCGACGGTCTTGGAAACCTGCAGGGTCGGCCGGACTCGCAGCCGGTGGTCCAGGATCTGGTCCAGGCCGTCGCGACCACCGACCTCATCCATTTTGAACGCACCGGTCTTGCCGTAGTGGACCCAGTAGTATCCGTCGAACTTCAGCTTCGATGGTTTGCTGGAGAGGCCGAACAGGCCGCCTGCGGGCTCTGCGGGTTCCGCCGGGATTGCGGCATCATCGGACGCGGTTTCTGCATCTGAGGCATCTTCAGTCGCGCCAT
>CAZHDQ010000581.1:0-2475 GCA_964531595.1 uncultured Anaeromyxobacteraceae bacterium | reverse complement strand
GATGTAGCCGCGCAGCCGCTGTTGGTGATGCGGGTCGGACATCATCGCCGCGAGCGTGGGCGTGACGACCATGGTCATCCCGTAGGGGACACCATCGGCCTCGAGCCGCTCGAACATCTCAAGCAACGGCAGGTACGTCTCGACCGCCGCCTCGAAGTACCAGTCCTCTTCCAGGAACTCCGGGTACTCCGGGTGCTTGACGAAGGGAAGGTGCGCGTGCAGAACCAGGGATAAGTAGCCTTGCGACATGGTGCCATCCTGTGTCGGGAGCGGAGTCATCGGGGCCGGGAACCCGGAATCGCCCGTCCGAACAGGCGGTGGAATTCCGTTTC
This sequence comes from uncultured Anaeromyxobacteraceae bacterium, assembly GCA_964531595.1. Lineage (GTDB taxonomy): Bacteria > Myxococcota_A > UBA9042 > DTJE01 > DTJE01 > DUVQ01. Next base: position 2,143 of record CAZHDQ010000581.1, on the reverse strand, counting down.
GCTCAACAAACGGCCACGCGTATCTACGAAACGGCCGCCGGCGACGTGGCCCTGCTCTCGCAGCGTCCGCAACGGCACGTCGAACGGCACGGACGTGAACTTCGGCGCACCCGGCCGGACGCGGGCCACCGGAATGTAGGTCCGCTCGGACCGGACCATCGTGACGAACACGTTCCCGCGACCACGCAGGCCCAGTTCCGCCGTCATCGCACGGTCGCCGCCCCGGGCCCGGGCATACACGCGTCGATTACCGGCGCCCACGTCCTGCTCGCTGACGCCGGTCGCCCCGGAGCCCTGCTCGACGTACAGACGCAGCACGACGCGGCCACCGGGCACCAGCGCCAAGGCGCGGCGGTACGAGGCATCACTGAGTTCCCAGTAGATGAACATCCACTCGGGGTCACGTGGCACCAGGATCAGGCGATCCTCGCCGTAGGACGTGGGTAACAGGCCCAGATCCTCTTCCGGGATGGCTGGGCCGAAGTTCAGATTGTACTTGGCCGCCGTCACCTCCCAAATCGACACGGAGTCGGGCGGGACCTCGACGATCTCGGCGGCCTCTGCCGGCCTTTCGACGGGTTTCCGTCCACCCCCCTTGCGTGGGGACGCCGCGGCCGACCGGGTTCCACTTGCGGGCGTAACCATTTCCGCCTTCGCTGGCTTTGCCTTCGCAGCGGGCGCCACAGCCTTTTCAGGCCCGGCCTTCACGGCCTTCGCCGGCTTCGCCTTCGCGGTCTTTGGAGGCTCCACGCCGCCGCCCGCCGCCAGCGCCTCAAGCAGGTCCGCCTTGCGCATTCGGGAGGCCCCGGCGATGCCCTGCTCGATCGCCAGTTTCCGAAGCTCCGCTACCGTCATGTCGTCGTGTCCGGCCATCGTATCCTCCCGGTTCCAAGGTACTCGGAACCCGTTCAGAATTAGCGCTGATCGGCACCGAAGTCAAACGTCGAGGAGACCTTGGGGCTCCGAAAGACGCCGGCAGGTCACGATTCCGTGCTTGGCTGGGATGCTGGAACCTCGGCGACCTGAGAGGTCGGGGCAGCCCAGTCGTCAACCGCCGATAATGACGTCGTCACTGCCCTGAATCATCTTGCCGACACCGCCGCAGTGCGCATCCATGTCGTCCTTGCGGTGGGCGGGTTTGTTGTTGATAAACACAGTGGATGAACCCATGAGCGCCGTGAACGTGTTCGGCCCACAACAGGGGGCGTGGATCCCCGTGTCCCCAACCCGCACGGCAGGTCGGCCGTTGATCAGGACGTTGCTGGACCCAGTGACCGCCGGCCCCTGCACCGTGTGGGGGCAGGTCGGACAGCCATGAAAGTCCGCTTCGGCCTTGGACTGATCGCCGATCCGCGCGGCTCCCGGCATGGGGCACCTCCTACTGCAACACCCCGCCGACACCCACCGCCGCCACCACCGGTGCGGGCGGCGCGGGCGGCGGCGGCGCGATCCCACCGGCCCCCATGACGTTCATGACCATCGTAGTGGCCTTCCACTGGGTGAATACCATCGAGAACGCCTGGGCGAATGCCAGGAGCACCGGGATCGCGTGGTTGCCCAGCGCACCATGCAAACCCATCATCAGACCGCCCAGCGCCCCGGGGTTCATCATTGCCTCGCCCGCTGGGCTGGGCAGCGCGATCAGGGGCATTGGGATGTTCGGCGCCGGGACCATCGTCACAGAACACGCCGACCCGGACGGGAACACAAGGTTCCCCATCAGGCCTATCTGCCATGCCATGAAGGCCATGCCGATTGCGCCGGTGATCGACTGGACGTACTTGGTAAACAACGGTTGCTTCCCGGACACGTTAGCTGCCGCCAACAGCATCGCGCCCGACATGGACGGTCCCGCGATCAGATTACCGGGCATCACCAATCCCACCGGGCCGTTGATCAATACTCCCACGAACTTCGCCGACGACATCCACTGCGAATGGCCTTTAGCGATGGTGTCTGCACACACGTCGAACAGGTCCTCGACCCCCTTGCCGATCGTCTTGGCTGCATCGATGTGGTAGGTAAGCGTCGAAGCCGCTATGAACAGGGCTGCCGCATCCGGCGCTCCCTGCTCCTTGGCGCCGAACGGGGCTTGGTTGGTGAACCCCTTGAACAGTTCGGGCAGCATAATGGCGTTGGCCTT
>CAZHDQ010000580.1:0-2476 GCA_964531595.1 uncultured Anaeromyxobacteraceae bacterium | reverse complement strand
AAAGTCACGGGCGCTGAACCGCTTGAGCACATCGATCCCCTCCTGAACGATCCAATTACGGCGATGTCTGCGGGGCCGGACAACCAGAGCGTTCGGCCGAGAAGGCTGGTGGCGCGTGACGCGTGGTGGAAGAGTGCGCGAGTCCGTCGTGTTCGCGTGAAGGGCGCGACATCTACGCGGTTGTCTTGGCGAGTTCGTCCACGCCCAATTGGAATTGTCGATGCCCCTCGAACACCGTCAGGACCGTGGCGTCGGTTTTCCCAAGTAAGTAGACGATTCGATAGCCGCGGAAGATGAATTCGCGGATGTCCTCCCGCTCGAACTCCGGCACTACGCGACCCGACCTCGGGAACCGGGTCGCCCTCCTGGCCTGCACGCGCAGTCGGCGCACCCATTCCTGGGCGGCGGTCTCGTTGTCCTCCGCGATGAACTCTGCAATTGCGACCAGGTCATCGCACGCGCTTTGAGTCCATCGCAGTTTCACTTCTTGACCTTGCTGCGGGCCGTCTTCCCTACCACGACATCGAGGTCGGCGTCATCGACAAGCCGTCCTGCCTTTACGTCGTCCAGGCCCCGTTCGACTGCCTGCAGAAACCGGAAGTGTTCGGACATCCGGTCAAAATCCTCGGGCGAGACCAAGACGCCTGCAGGCTTGCCGTGCTGGGTGATCACGATTGGACAGCGGTCTTTGTTCACGCGTTGCAGGATGCGTGCAGCCTGAACCTTCAACTCCCCGATTGATACGACGTCCGTCGACAACTGAAACGGTCTCATCTCCAATTCTCCCCAAGTACCGATCCGAATCCTGTCGGAAGTCCGATCCGAAAGCAAACCCGAGAGCGTCGTGGACGCGGGGAGCGGCCGAACCAGCACATGCACCTGACACCCGCTTCTGTCCTGGGCCTTGCTTGTCCCCGCGGCTCGGGCTTGTGCCCAGCGACAAGCGCAGATGCCGGTTCAAGGGTTCGCCGAGTTTATTGCTTCAATGGGGCCACGGCCTGATTGCCGTGGAAAGTTTCCATGATGCCCCCCTTTTTGTGAAACCCGAGAAAGGCTTCAATGGGGCCACGGCCTGATTGCCGTGGAAAGGGCAACGAACCCCGGCCTCATCGCGAAGATGGTGTTGCTGCTTCAATGGGGCCACGGCCTGATTGCCGTGGAAAGCTTCGACAGCGAGCCATGAGAAGATCAGATCCTTCGCCGCTTCAATGGGGCCACGGCCTGATTGCCGTGGAAAGGCCGGATTGCGATGTCTGCGCCGGGTTGCTGTCCACGACGCTTCAATGGGGCCACGGCCTGATTGCCGTGGAAAGGGCATCGAACACGACGCAAGCGACCGGGTTGTCGCAGTGCTTCAATGGGGCCACGGCCTGATTGCCGTGGAAAGGTAACGCTTCCGCTTCCCGCCCCGGACAGGCTCCTCCTGGCTTCAATGGGGCCACGGCCTGATTGCCGTGGAAAGCGACGTCACCAGGCAGGCCGAGCTGTTCGCGGAGATGGCTTCAATGGGGCCACGGCCTGATTGCCGTGGAAAGCAGGAGCACGGTCATTCGAGCGGCCACCTGGTCGCGCGGGCTTCAATGGGGCCACGGCCTGATTGCCGTGGAAAGGGGAAAATACGTCGCCGGTGGTTTCGATGGCTGAGGTCGGCTTCAATGGGGCCACGGCCTGATTGCCGTGGAAAGAGGATGCGGGACTCGATCTCGCGGATGATGTCGTCGGGCTTCAATGGGGCCACGGCCTGATTGCCGTGGAAAGCCCGGAGCAAGTACCATCCCGAGTCGACAGCAGCCGCTTCAATGGGGCCACGGCCTGATTGCCGTGGAAAGCGGTCGGGCTCACACCGGAGCGCGAGGCGAGGCTGAAGCTTCAATGGGGCCACGGCCTGATTGCCGTGGAAAGTCGTTAAGTCCTGGGAATCGGCGTTCGAACTGGACCCGCTTCAATGGGGCCACGGCCTGATTGCCGTGGAAAGGTTGATGATGGACCGAAATCAGGAACGGGCAATAATCGCGCTTCAATGGGGCCACGGCCTGATTGCCGTGGAAAGCGTTAAGGCGGCGATGGAGGCAAAAGATGTCTGAATGCTTCAATGGGGCCACGGCCTGATTGCCGTGGAAAGTTTTGAGGTCGGGAGCAAGACGATGATCTTGAACGGCGTGCTTCAATGGGGCCACGGCCTGATTGCCGTGGAAAGGGTCTTCACAACCACGGCGAGGTGGGGCCGCACTGAGATGCTTCAATGGGGCCACGGCCTGATTGCCGTGGAAAGCCAACTCTTGCGCACGGACCATGACCCGTTTGTACCGCTTCAATGGGGCCACGGCCTGATTGCCGTGGAAAGGACGTTCTGGCGGCCGGTCCGACGGCCAAGCGATCCGCGCTTCAATGGGGCCACGGCCTGATTGCCGTGGAAAGACCGAGGTACTTGTCCCCGTCCACGGTGCTGACGTAGCTTCAATGGGGCCACGGCCTG
>CAZHDQ010000579.1:0-2485 GCA_964531595.1 uncultured Anaeromyxobacteraceae bacterium | reverse complement strand
GCAAGTTGGGCGTGCGTGCTGTTGCTGGCCCGCATCCGTCGGCGGCGAGGCGGAGGCTTGACGGCCTGTCTCAAACCAGGCTCTGCCGCCGGGGTTCAGGGTGGGCCGCGGGCGCCTTGATGGGCGCCTGGTATCGGAGCCGCCCAACGACCGCCGGGTCGGTCAGGAAGGCCAAAACGACCAGATGACGGTGGGTCGGGCACCGGGGACATTGCAGGGCATCGATGTCGAGAGCCCGCCGCAGCAGTTGGGCCCATCCCAGGTGGACGCGCCGCAGCAGGCGGCGGATTCTTCCCCGGTGTCGATGTGACCTCTGGTGCTGGTGCCTTTTTCAGGGCTGGTCTTGCCCTGGGGTGTGGGCCAGGGCCGGTGCAGTCGGTAGCGAACCCGCCCGTCAGGATCCAGGGATAGGCGGTCCAGGGAAAAGGGGGCCCGCAGGCCGTAGCGGCACAGGCGCTCCAGACCGACCCGGTCATCGGCAGTAACGGTGCGGGCGGCGTGCAGCGAGAAGCCCTGGGCTCGGGTACACAGCGCCTTGGCGTGCGTCGCACCGGTCCCCTGGTCGTCGGGTGGCGAAGCGGCCTCCTAGGGAAGTTCTCGTGTCGGCCTCGGACCCGGCGGTCGGACCGCCTCGGCGACAGTGATGCGCAGCGGCAGGTCTTCCGGGTCCTGCCAGGGCAAGTCGTCCTGCGCTTGGCGAAACCGTTGTCGCGTCAGGTCGCCGATCCGCTTAGCCAACCGCAGACCCAGTGCGGTGGCAGGACATGCTTCCACATCCAGGGATATCGAGGACGGCGCTCGGATGTTTCAGGCCTAGCTGCTGGCGCCGCGGTTTCGCAAAGTTGCTTTGCTAACGTGCTGGCACCTCGGCGTCAAGGAGCAGACATCACCGATGCGCCGTTGCCGCTAGGCGTGCCTGATCCAGATTCCGACCCAGCCTCCGGGCCTCTGCCGTGGCCGCCTGTCGCCCTCTGACCGGTTACCCCTGGATTGTTCAGGTCGCCCACAACAGGAACGTGTCACGTGGAACCGTGCCGCCGCCTGGCGATCCGGAATATGAGCAGTACCATCACCAGCATCGGCAACGCCCAGGGAGCAGCGGCACCGCCAACGTGGCAGCTGCCAGTTGTAGTCGGTGCCTGGATATCTGGTCGTTCGGTTGCGTCCAGGACCATCGGGGGCTTGCCGGAGGACGTTGCGTCCTGGCCAGCCAATTCCCGCGCGTCAGGGGGTGTTTCCGGTATGTCGGTTTCGGCTGGTTCCACCTTGTCGGCAGGGCCTCCGCCCGGATCCATTTGGACCTGCGAACCGTCTTCTGTCCGAGGCCCCGGGTCCGGCAACCCGCCGGTTTCCACTGGTACATCGGGCATCGTTATTGCGACGTCCTCGGAAACTACCGGGCCTTCGTCTGGGGTGTCTGTCCCGGCGTCAGCCGCACCGGCGGTATCCGGGATATCCGCCTCGGGCTCGGCGACCTCGGCGACCACCAGACCGATGCTGCCCCAGACCTCCTCACCTGCACCGACCGTCCGGGTCGTTGATCCCGATTGGTACCCGTCGGCGATTATCGTTACGGTATAAGTTCCAGGATCAACAATGAATTCCCAGTATCCGGTCGGCGACGAGACCGCCCATACGCCGCTGTCCAGCGACACCGCCGCGCCGGCGATGCGGTTGGACATGTCCGGTGCCCGGTAGACGACTCCCTTCAGCAACCCCTGTTCCGGCGCCTGCGACGAGCAGTCCTTTCCGAACCAGGCACAGACCCCGCCAGCGATCCCGGCACCGATGGCTGCTTGGCCGGCAATGCTGCGCAGGTACGCCGATTCAGACGGTGGGTGGCCCGTAAATCCCGATTCGGCGACACAGTCGTGGAAGACGACCTCGGTCAGCGCGGCTACCATGGTGGTCTGGTTCAGGACCCACAGATTGTCGCGCTGTACCAGGCCGCGAGTCTGGTAGGGTATGTGCGACAGCAATTCTTCTTGCAGCCGTGCCGCCAGGTCCCGGCCGTTCGTTGTCTTGTACAGGGTTTCCGTGCCGTGTCCGCCGCCGGCGTTCGAGTGGATGCTGACGAAGATATCGGCACCCCAGGAATTGGCGTTGGCCGGGGCGTTGGTGAAGTCCGAATCCACCAGAACCTGGAAGCCGGCTTGTTCGAGGACCGTCGCTGCGGCCTGGGCGTTTGCCATGGCAAATTGGGCCTCGGTGCCGCCGCCGCTGACGGGGTTGCCGACCTGATTGCTGGGGTTCAGGAACACCTTTTGGGCCGCGGCGGGACGCGGTGTCCCCAGCGCGATCGCCGTGCCGGCCAGGACAGTCAGTGTGAACATCAAGACCGGCTTGCTCACGGGGCACCTCCGTGTCCCGTGGCGGGCATTCGCGCGACGTGGACCGCGCCGGTGATGGCATCGACGAAGGCCAGCCAGCGACCGTTATCAGACACCGTCGGCCGGATCGCGACGAGTCCAGGCGCGCTGGCCAA
>CAZHDQ010000578.1:0-2493 GCA_964531595.1 uncultured Anaeromyxobacteraceae bacterium | reverse complement strand
ACCATCGGCAAGTTCCAGGCGGCCTCGGGCGGAACGCTGTTCTTGGACGAGGTCGGTGAACTGCCGCTTCAGTTACAGGTCAAACTGCTGCGCGTCTTGCAGGACGGCATGGTCACCCGCGTTGGCGGCAGCCGGACCGAACGGGTCAACGTCCGCCTGATTACGGCGACCAACAAGGTACTCAATGACGAGGTCCGCGAAAATCGATTCCGCGAGGATCTGTACTACCGGATCAACGTCGTCAGCGTGACACTGCCCCCACTGCGGGACCGTGGCGAGGATCTGGACATCCTGGCAAACTATTTCCTGAAGCGGTTCGCGACCGAATTCCAGTCGCCGGTGCGCACTTTCACGCCCGAGGCAATAAAGGCGATGCATCGTTACCGCTGGCCCGGCAACATCCGCGAACTGGAAAACCGCGTCCGCAAGGGCGTTTTGTTTTCGGACGGCCCACAGGTCGGCGAAGACCACATGGAGGTGCCCGAAAACGGCGAAGACGAAATGGAGCCAATGGCCCTGGCCAGGGAAAGGTTCGAGCGCGAATATGTGCTTCGGGCCCTGGACCGATGCCACGGCAACCGCACGGCGGCGGCACGGCTGATCGGCGTCGAACCGAGGACGGTGTTCCGTTATCTGGAAAAGGAACGGGAATCCGGACGTGAAACTTAGAGCGGGGATGATCCGGATGTCCCGGTAGGTCAGGGGCCGCGGGGGACCGGCCACGATGGAGCGCGCAATCATCTTGTGTTTCCGGATGGTTGCGAAGGACGAATGTTTGGCACACACGTTGCAAAACTTGTTACCGGTTTTCAGGGGGCGTTTCGGGCACCCGGCCTTACTGCCGGTCGTGCTTGGGACCCTTGCCCTGACATTAACGAGCGCGGGGTGCCTATGGCCTTCGGACATCACCGAGCGACAGACGTCGGAAAACCCGCCGGTAATCGATCGCAAGAAGGTGTCCCCTTCACCCGATTCGGTGGTCGAACTGACCTCGCTAACGACCGACTTTTCGGTGGAGGGCGCGGTAACCGACCTGGACAGCAACCTCGAGGGACTGGAATACCACTGGTATCTGGGCTACGTGGAACAGACCGAACCCAAGCCACCGGACTTCACAGGGTACTCGTCGATCCGGCTGAACGCGTGCGCCTTCCAGCCCGAACTGGACCCGCCCGGTTCCTTGCATGTTTTGGAACTGATCGTGTCGGATGGACCGATCGTCTTCGACCGCGTCAACGGGCGGGAGATTGGCGGCGGTTACGCTTACCTCAGTTGGACAGTGCGTTCGCAGGTGGCATGCCAATGATCGACTACATGGGCCCAAAATCCGCCGTGTCGGCCCCGATCCGATGGCTCGCGCCACTCGCCCTGGCGCTGGCCTTCGGTCTGGTCGCCTGCAGCGGTTCGGGGGCCGGCGCTGCGATCGACAAGGACACATACCAGACAACAACTACCGATCGAAGCCAGACCTGCAAAGCCGACGGCGACTGCCCGGCCCAGTCCGGATGCTTCAGTGCCATCACCCAGTGCGTCCCGTTCCCAGCGGACACCCCTACGTTTTCGATAGCAATCGATCCTCCGGCTGGCGAGACGCTTTTGGGGGTCCAGTTCTCTGGCGTCCCTCTGGGACCCGACGGCAACCTGGATCTGGCCCTGCCCGACCCGGTCGTGTTGACCGGCAGCGTCTTCCATGCGCCCAATGTGGCCGCGTGGACTGATTTTTCCGAATCCAGGTCATCCAATCGCGTCGACCGCTCTGCCCAAGTGTCCGGGCGCCTGGTCGCGACTGCCGACGGGCGGATTGGCGGCACCCAGTTCCGGTCCGAGGCGGCTACATCATTCGATCCGGACACGAATGAGTCGCGGTTCACCCTGGCCCTGCTCCCGGGCATTTTATACGACGCGACCTTCATCCTGACGGCTTCCGAGGACGGCACATCCCTGCCACCTCATCGTTTCGCTATCACGGCGAACGCGTCGGGAACCCTGGACGTAGTCCTGCCGCCCCTGGAAGCCTATGTTCACGTCGACGGGTTCGTTGTGGATGGCAGCGCCGCAATTCCAATCGAGGGCGCCCAGGTGTCGTGCCGCGTTGGAGACCGCTCTATCGGGACCAGTGCAATCACGGACGCGGATGGCATTTTCCATATAGTGCTGCCACCCGAATCTGGCCCCGTCGTCATACGCGCACGGCCCGGCACTGAATCGGCCCGGTTCCCTGTGCGCGAGGTCACCTGGGAAGGTGGCCTGGACGCAATGCTTTCCGAGTACGAGTCCTCCCCGCTCCTGATCCTGCGGGCCGATCCGATTCCGGCATCGCGGTCTGTGGCCATTCAGCTAATGGGGCGCGACGGAAACGCCGATATTGCTGCGGCTGGGGCGAAAGTCGCAGCTATCGGTATGGCCGGAGGCGGGGCCGCCTTCGCGACAAGCATGGCCGACGAGGCCGGCATCGTCAGATTGACCCTCATGGAGGGCGTCTATGAAGTCACG
>CAZHDQ010000577.1:0-2503 GCA_964531595.1 uncultured Anaeromyxobacteraceae bacterium | reverse complement strand
GCATTCAGCACAGCCGGACGGCTTGACACCAGAGGCCCTTACAGCCAACATCTTCGCGTTCGAATCTGCGCACTGTCCGCGCGGCGACCCCCGGGAGATCACCAGACCATGCAGCGCATCCGGAACTTCAGCATCATCGCACACATCGACCATGGCAAATCCACGCTGGCCGACCGCCTGATCCAGCATGCTGGACTTGTGGCAGACCGCCAGTTTCGCAACCAGTTGTTGGATAACCTGGATATCGAGCGCGAGCGTGGCATCACCATCAAAAGCCATAGCGTAAACATGCCCTACCGGTCCGTTTCGGGCGACGAATACATCCTCAACTTCATCGACACGCCCGGTCACGTCGACTTCACCTACGAGGTGTCACGCGCACTGGCTTCGTGCGAAGGCGTCTTACTGGTCGTCGACGCCACCCAAGGCGTCCAGGCCCAGACGCTGGCGAACCTGTACTTGGCGATGGAACACGACCTGGAAATCATCCCGGTCATCAATAAAAATGACATGATATGAGCGGACATCGATATGGCCCGCGAACAGATCGGCCATGATTTGGGCCTGGACCCTAATGGCGCGATCCTGGTCTCGGCCAAGCAAGGCATCGGTATCGACGTACTGCTGGAAGCAATCATCGCCCGCATCCCGGCGCCCAAGGGCGACCCCGAGGCGCCGACCCAAGCGCTGATCTTCGATGCACACTACGACCCGTTTAGAGGGGCGGTTGTTCACTGCCGCCTGTTCGACGGCGTTATCCGACCCGGGGACACGATCCGCATGATGTCCACTGGAAATACGTTCAAGGTCGAGGAGGTCGGCGCCTTCCGACTGATCCGCGAAGTGCGCAAGGAATTGACGGCCGGCGACGTGGGTTACCTGATCGCCGGCATCAAGACGGTGGCGGACACCCGGATCGGCGACACAATCACACGGGAGGACCGACCTGCCGAAACGGCCGTCCACGGGTTCCGCGAGGCCAAGCCGGTGGTCTTTTCGTCGCTGTACCCGGTCTCGACGGACGATTACGGGGATCTGGTCGATGCCCTGGAGCGGTACAAACTGAACGACGCGGCGCTGATCTACACCAAGGATTCCTCGGTCGCGCTGGGACAGGGCTTTCGATGCGGATTCCTGGGTCTGCTGCACCTGGAGATTGTCCAGGAACGCCTGGAACGCGAATACGACCAGAGTCTGATCCTGACGGCCCCCAGCGTCGAATACCACTTTCACCTGGAAGACGGCTCGATGGTCGTCGTGGACAACCCGGCACACTACCCGGACCCGGTTCTAATCCGGCGCGGTGAGGAACCCTTCATCCGGGCATCAATAATGATGCCGGACCGCTACATGGGCGCCGTGATGAAATTGTGCCTGGAGCGGCGGGGCGTCAACAGTGAAATCGTGTACCCGTCCCCCGGCCGGATGGAACTGAACTTCGACCTGCCGCTGGGCGAAGTCATCTTCGACTTCTATGACCGCCTCAAGAGCCTCACCCAGGGTTACGGGTCCTTCGACTACGAGATGCTGGACTACAGGACGTCGGATCTGGTGCGGCTGGACATCCTTGTAAACGGGGAACGGGTCGACGCCCTGTCGATGATCGTCCATCGCGAGCGCGCCCGGACTCGGGCACTTCTGGCCTGCGAGCGACTGCGGGACGAAATTCCGCGACAAATGTTCAAAATTCCCATCCAGGGAGCCATAGGCGGCCATATTATCGCTCGCGAAACGATATCCGCCTTCCGAAAGGACGTCACGGCCAAGTGCTACGGCGGCGACGTCAGCCGCAAGCGCAAGTTGCTGGAAAAGCAGAAGGCCGGCAAGAAGCGCATGAAGATGGTCGGTAACGTCGAGATCCCGCAATCGGCTTTCATCGCGGTCCTCAAGACCAGCGGCGATGACTAAAAACACTAACAATCGTTCGGGGTTCCAAGAAAATGAAAATCTTCCTTGACCGCAACCGCGGGCCGTTCTACCTTTGCCGTGCGGGGACTAAAGGGGTAACGTCTGCGGCCATTCGTGGCCGTGGGCGTCCTTAATCCACTAAATGCATCTCGAAAATCAGCAAATCGAAGCCCGCGGCGCCACCCCGATCGGCCTGTATCTGCACGTTCCTTTCTGCGTCCGGAAATGTCCTTACTGCGCATTCGTATCGATACCAGCGGTCGAACGCGCCTCAGACTGGGCGGCAGGCATCCTGCTTGAAACGGTCGGCCGTACCGACGAGATGCCCCGCCCGTTCGACACGCTGTACGTTGGCGGTGGCACGCCCTCGGCCTTACCGATCACAGCGCTGTCCGCAGCCCTGTCTGGTCTGCTGCAGGTGCCGGGACTGACACCAAGTGCCGAAAGGACGATCGAGGTCAACCCTGGAGACGTCACGACCGCCACCGCTGCATCTTGGCGCGCGATGGGTTTCGATCGAGCCAGCGTGGGCGTCCAGGCGATGGACGATGAATCGTTGGCGTTTCTGGGCCGACGCCACAACGTCGCGACGGCG
>CAZHDQ010000576.1:0-2504 GCA_964531595.1 uncultured Anaeromyxobacteraceae bacterium | reverse complement strand
CGCAGCCGGCGCCAGGATCGGCGGTCGTAGCAGACGCGGGCGTGAATAACCCGGGCTCAGGTAGCCGGTCGCCTCCACGCGATTCCTGGCACACCACCAGCATTGACGCCTCCCGGAGACTGGCCTAACGTTGCGCGAAGCCTTGCAAGAAGCGGGGGCGTCGACGCTGCGGTCCTGCCCGCGTTGGACAGGGGGTCCGAGTGAGCCTGCCGAATCTGGGTCTCCTGGTGACAGCCGGCGTGCTGGCGGTGTTCTGGATCGCGATGTCGTTCCTGGTGCCGCGGCTCGCGCGGCGGTTCAGCGACGTATCCCCGTGGACGTGGCTGGCGCTCGCCGCACTGCTGGCCGTGCAGGCCTTCGTAGTCAAGCCCCTGGTTCCCCACACCATCTACTTCGCAAACAACCACGGGTTCGAGGTCATTGCGAACTACCGGGATTTGACCATCTTCCTCGATACCCAGACCTTCGCTGAGACCTACGGGAACACGTTCTACGCCACACTCGGTTGGCTGCAACTGCTGCCCCGGCAACCAGACATCTTCGATGTGAACTTCGTCTTGTCCCAGATGTCCCTCGCCGCGATGTTTTTGCTGGTGCTGTCAATCTTTCGCAGCCAGCCCCTGGCCCTGCTGTCGACGTGCATGCTGGCGTGGCTCCCAGTACGACTGCGGCTAAGCGTTTCCGAGACAATGTTCATGAGTGCGGAACTCTACCTCATCCTGGGGCTGCTGCTCCTGTACCTCTTTCTACGAACGGACGACTTCGCATACCTGGTACTGGGCCTCGTCGCCCTCTTTTTGCTCGTCGAGTCGCGCGTCGAGTTCATGCTCCTGGCGCCCCTGGTGGTCGCAACGTTCCTGCTGGCGGTCGCCCCCGAAAAATTAGGACCGGCCTTTCGGACGCCGATCACTTGGGTGACATTGATTGCACTGGCGGGGCTGTTCGTCCCGAGGGCACTGGTCATCCTGGGTGCGATGGGACAAAACAAAATGTTCAGCATGGTACCGACACACCTACTGGACACCGGCCCAGACTGGATCGGCCCCTTCAACGTCTTCTTCGCCCGCGCGTATACGCCGCTGCTCTACCCAGTGCTCCTCGCTGTCGGATCCGTTGCGATGTGGTTCCGAAACCGGCGCATGATGGTATTCCTGACGGTGTCTTGGGTCGCCATGACTTTCGTGTTCTCCAAGTACTACTTCACGCCGTCGTGCTACTGGCGCAGGACGATCCCGGTCCAGTTTCTGCTGGTCATCCTGGCAGCATTCGGAGGCTGGTTCCTGGTGCAACTCCTCGGCCGGCACCCCCGCTGGCGGATTGCGGCGGCCGCTTTGCTGGTCGCGTTGGTGATCGTGTCGGTGGTCGGACATCGCGATTTCGTGCAACGACTTTATACGATGCAACAGGAATACGCATTCATGGAGCGCGCCTATGCGGCGCTACCCCGCGAGGCCCCTGTCGTTTACCGGGCCGAGGAAGACGACGTGGCCACTGCGGCTCCCGACGACCCACTTCGCCTGTTGAGCCGCCTCTACCAGGCCCACTTCCTCGAGCGTATCCGGGAGTCTGACCAGATGCTGTCGATCCGGCGATTCGAGGCGGACGCGGACCGGTTCATCCAGGAAGGGGCCTTCGCCTACCTGGGAGCCCCTTGCTTTAAGTACCTTGGGACCGCCCCGGCAGACCCTTTGGTCGACGTTCCGGGATTCGTCGACCCGGCCTGTGAACGATTTCGGCAGACATACCGGCTGGAACCAGTGCTGGAGGGCCGGATTAATCCACCCTCGGAAAGTTTCCAAAGCGATCGGATCCACGGCAAAAACCGGGTGATCGGTCTGTATCGAATCCTGGAGCGGAAGGAGGCGCCGTGAATCCGCTTCGCACTTTCGTCGTGGTGCTGGCAGCGCTTGCCGCGTCCCCGTCTGCGGCCCTTGCGGACATTCCGGCGGAACCGACCGGGGAGACCAGCCGTTGGGTCCTGCCGCCACTTTCGTCCCAGGCCCTCCTAGAACTGCTTTCCCCCCCGGCCGCGATGATGCCGCAGGATACACGCTGGGGTCGGCCCAGGTCAACGAATCAACAATCCACTGCGAGTACGTGTCTTCCGAGGCTGGCCCCCCGGTACGAGTGGTCATCCTCCACCCGCTCCAGCAGGACGCCGCGGTACGTCGCACGGACGGGTTCGCGCTGCAATTCGCGGATGCCGCAAGCGCCGAAACCCCGCACGCCGGTGAATTGCTGGATGCGCTCGCGTCACACCTCGACGGCCGCACCGCTGCGTGGATACAGAGAGTTCCCGGTAAGGATGGAAGACACCGGGGCCGCCTGGAAAGCGCCAAGCACCGACTGCTTGCGATCCCGCGATGGCGTGAAATACTGCTGGCGTTCGCCATGACACTCACTGCCGTCGTCGTCGTCTGCATAGGCTGGCGACGGCACCGCGCCACGCCGACTTCAGGATCGCGCCGGCCCGTTTCCTAGAGCAGGTTATGGATCGCCTGGAA
>CAZHDQ010000575.1:0-2507 GCA_964531595.1 uncultured Anaeromyxobacteraceae bacterium | reverse complement strand
GGGCGACGGCGCAGCCACTGGCCGCGGTCAATCCTGGCGACTCGTACTCGGAATTCGGAGCGAATGACGGAATCGTATATTTCGACGGCCATCTCAACTTCACGGGGTGCAACCTGTGGCGCACCGACGGCACGGCGGCAGGCACCTTCATGCTCAAGGACTTTATTCCGAACTCTAATTTGGACGAATGCCCCGACGACTTCACCGTGATGGGAGGCTACCTCTACTTTTCGGCCGAGGCTACTGGCGGCAACCAGGAACTGTGGCGGACCGACGGCACGCCGACTGGGACCGTCAAGTTCTCGACAGTCATCGGCGGCGCGACAGATCTCGGCGTCGGCGTCGCAGAGTTGCTGGCGGTGGGCAACGTGCTCTACTTCACAGCCTCGGATTCGGACTCCAAAAGCGAGTTGTGGAGGACCGACGGCTCGGCGGTGGGAACCAGGAGGCTGACCCTTATCGGTGGCGGGGCTCATGCGTTCGTTAACAACAAGACCGTGGTGGGCGACCACCTGTTCTTCAATGCGCTGAGCCCGACGCAGGGCCGGGAAATGTGGAAGATCCCGCTGACCGGAGCGAACCCGAAGGCCGTGCTCATCAAGGAAATCCTCGCGGGAACGGCGGGGTCGTCGATTTTTCGCCCGGTCGAGATGGGCGGGAAGCTCTACTTCCAGTATACGGACGCGACGACGAACAGCCGGCTGTACGTCAGCGATGGGACATCGGCCGGAACCTTCGCCCTAGCGGACGGGAATGCGAAGCTGGACGGAAGGGTCAACGCCCTGACGCGCGTTGGAGATTCGCTGTTGGTAGCGATCGAACAGCCGGAGACCGGACACAGGGTATTCCGAATCAAATCCGGTCTCACCACGACCGAAATCGTTCTGCCCCAGCGGCACATCAGCGGCCTGTTGGGGGTTCCGGCGACCGCCATGCCGGACGGGCGCCTGCTGTTCGCCGGCGACGACGACGACCAAGGGCCCCAGCCCTGGATGTCCGACGGGACGACGCTGGGAACCCAGCGACTCAAGGTCATCACCCCAGAGGCCCTGTCGACTAACTACTACTACAACGGCTTCGTGCGGTTCGGCGACCGCGCGGTGTTTCGGGCCGGTCAGGCAGACACCGGCACCGAACCCTGGGTGACGGGCGGCATGGCCAAGACCACCCGAGTGCTGAAGGACATTGTGACGGGACCGGGCAGTTCGTACCCAGGACCACTCAACGCGTTCGGGCCACAGTTCTTTTTCGAGGCGGGGACGCCCGACGAGGGGCGCGAACCGTGGGTCAGCGATGGAACGGAAGCCGGCACCCACCAGCTACTGGACATCCGGGCCGGGACCGGTAGTTCCTATCCAAAGCATTTTGCGGGGATTCCGCCGGCCCTGAAAGCGCACCCGTGGACAGTACTGTTCGCCGCCACCGATAACGACAATGGGACGGGACTGTGGATGACCAATGGCGGGACCGCGGAACTCGTGAAGATCATCGGGCAGCCCCGATTCCTGACGCTGGCCGGCGAGTACGTCTATTTCAGCGCGAACGACGGCACGAACGGGCGCGAACTCTGGCGCAGTGACGGGACCTCCGCCAACACGGCCATGATGGCTAACAGCGTTTCGGGCGATGGCGGGGCCTATCCCGACTGGCTGACCTCGTATCGGGGAAAGGACGGCACCAACAAGGTGATCTATGCGGCGTCCGGCGGTACCACTGGGCGCGAACTGTGGGCCAGTTCGGGTCCGCACCGAGACACCGAGATCCTTGCGGACCTAAGTCCGAAGGGCGGGTCGGACCCGGCAGAACTGCACGTGACAGGCAACACGCTGCTGTTTTCCGCAATCAACGCCACCAATGGCCGCGAACTATTCCTGATGAACCTCGTCACCGGCTCAATCACCCGCACGGATCTCCGCGAAGGCTCGATGGGTTCCGACCCGCACGGCTTCTTCTCGTGGGACAGTACCTTCACGTTCTTCTCGGCTAACGACGGAATTGCTGGGCAGGAACTGTGGATGACGGACGGCACGATCGACGGCACGCGAAGGGTGGCCGACCTGAACGCGGGTGCCGAGGGGTCCTACCCGTGGGTCCTGGATCGAAGCGAAGACCTGTTGTACGTGCAGGCGTGGACCGAGGGACTGGGCACCGAACTGCACGTGCTCGACCTGAGCGCCACCTTCCACTGACGGCTCTGCATCTACGTTTTGTCGGTGGGGCTTTGCAAAAGTACAAGAAGGTGGTTAAGCATCAAATTAATCCGAACTGAGGGGTAACAGCCTGTCTCGATCTATGGTTTTCCCGCCGCGTTGCTCAACTTCGTCCACGCCGCCAAGCTTAGGAAGATCGAGATGATTATCTGGCTTCGAGATGTCTGCGAGCATGACGCCGCAGATCACCATCCAGCCACCTTGATGGCGGGACGAGCCAGTGTAAGACCACACCCAGTGCACGACTGAGGTGGACCCCATAGGTTGGACAGGAACGGGGTCGATCTAAGCGAGACT
>CAZHDQ010000574.1:0-2508 GCA_964531595.1 uncultured Anaeromyxobacteraceae bacterium | reverse complement strand
GGCCGCAGAGCGCCAAAACCTGGCCGACCAGATCGGTGCACTGGGCACCTGGGTCAAGGGCGATGGTGTCTACCAGGTCGACTACCAGATCGAGACCCGACTTGGCGGCCAGGGCATAGAATTGCAGGTGCTGACCAGTAGCGGCGGCCGGGACCTGACTTCCGCGCAGTATCCTGTCGGGACGCTGAAGGCTGGGACGGCGTGGCTGCGGATCGCGTTGCTGGTCGTGGCTGGCCTGGCGGCGTTAGTGATCCTGATTTTCCTTGTGCGCCTGATTGTACGGGTGTCCTCGGCACGGCGTCGTCGGCGGGAAGAGGAGGCGCGAAACCAGCCAGATGTGTACGACGGCCCGGATCGCGGGCGGTTGACGGTTCGCGAAGGGCCTGCGTCGAACACGACTTTCCCCTTGTTCGACGACGTGTCGTATATCGGTCGGTCGCCGGATAACCACGTCTCGGTCCCCGACCCGACGGTCAGCAAGCGGCACTGCTCGATAGCTATCCGTGATCGGACCTACGTCATCGAGGATCTGCAGTCGGTTGCGGGCGTTTTCGTCAATGGCCAGAAGGTCGTCAAGGCGCACCTGAAGGATGGGGACTCGATCCGCCTGGGCCAAACCGAGATGCAGTTCCGGATCTGAACGGCTTTCTGCGACCCATCGTATTCGCGGATCAGAATGCCAATCCCACCTTGATCGCGTAGGTTCGCCGCGTGTCGACGAAGTCGATCGTCATCTCGGCGCCAACCGTAACGTAGGAAGCCAGAATTTCCAGTCCCAGCAGGCCCCGATGGCGGACGATGTGCTGGGGGTCAAACGCAAACATTATCGGGTCGGTAGTGTTGCGAAATGTCGACATCAGGTGCGTGCTGGCGTTGATGTACAGGACGTTGTAACCCAGGTAGGGTACCAGGTGGAACAGACCGGCGACCCCGAATCGCTTTGACATCACCAACGCTGGGCTGACCTGGATCATCATCAAGTCGTCGTGCCCCAGTAACGTGCCGATCGATGCGACTATGCCGATGTCTGGTGCCCACTTGTAGCCTTCGACGAACGCCCAGCCGAGCTCGATCCCGATGCCCCACAGGCGGCTGTCGTACAGGTGCGTGACTATCCCGCTGACTTGGAAACCGTAGGGTAGCCCTTTTTTTGCACGGATCTGGCTGGTCACGAACAGGTCACCTGGTGCGTCCGACACCTGGGGTCGGCCGGCGGTATCCGCGGTCCAGTAATCTTGCCCCTTGTGGACCGAGGACAGCCCCGTGGTCAAAGAGACCTCGAATCCCAGGCTTCCTTGCGAATGGATTGGGCCGAAGGCCGGCGTCAGCGCGGCGCCGATTTGGCGGGCGAAATCCTCGAAACCGGCGTAGTCGAGCCGCTGGCATGACTGACCCGACGCGCAGTTGCGGTAGAACGCGCCCAGGTCCGGTCCGTAGTCGCGCGCGAAGGCCTGCGCAGGCAGCGCCAGGATCAGCGCCGCGAGGCAGGCCGGGAGCACCGTCCTCATCGAAGCCTCCTCGGACTGCCCATTGTAGTCGATTCGAGCATCAATCCCACAGGTCTGCTGTGAAACAGAACTGGCGCCAACTGTTCGACGTGGTCTCGATAGATAGTCGGAATGATGTCGGTCGGTTCGTGTCCAGTTCGAAATCCGCACGGTGCCAAGTCGGATCGTCGATGGGCAGTGTCCTTTCCAAGACGACCCGGTCGCCCAGGCGGACCGTCAGGGTGACCGGCGCGCCGGCGTCGCGCTCGATGCCGCGTTGGGTCTGGCCGAAGTGTAGCGTCAGCCTGGAAGCCGCAGGCAGATCGGGCCATGCCACCTCCAGCGCGCTACCCGGGTCGACGGCGTGGGCGTATATGACTCGGCGCACCCGCCCGCCGATGTCGCGTTCGTGGGGACCCACGTACATCCAGGGATGGGGCTTACCACAGTGCCACTGCCCCTCCGTGAACAGTGTACATTCCTGCCGACCGTCCTTGCGCACTCGGGCGACCTTCGCCGCGTCAAGGTGTTCCAGGAAGTCGAAGACCGGTCGGGGCGACTGAGGCGGCGTCCACAGGTGTACGACCATCTTGCCGACATCCGATCGGGCGAGTGAAGCGAATCCCTCAGGTAGTGAAGGATTCAGGGCGCCCAGCGACGCGACCACCCAGACGCGCTGCGCCAGGGACATGGCGTATTCGTCCCAGGATTCGGCTGCGTCTACGGCCAAACCATCGAAATGCGAGATCCCGGCGTGCGCCCAAGCCGGCGAAAACACGACGATGTCGCCGGCCTGCCAGCCCGCACGAACGACCCTGGCGGCGTCGGCCCAGTCCCCATCGCCGGGCACGCGTGTTGTTTGGTACAGACCGATCGCCAAGTAAACCACGGCAACGATCGGCAGAATCAGCCAAGCCAGATTCGCGATTCGGCGGAGCCTGGTCACTGCGACACCTCCGCCGCCTCGCCGGACAAGTCGGGCGAATCGTCCAGGTCCACCGCTGGAATCGGGGCCGTCAGC
>CAZHDQ010000573.1:0-2509 GCA_964531595.1 uncultured Anaeromyxobacteraceae bacterium | reverse complement strand
CGAACGTGTGGACCGTGGCCTGGACCGAACGGTCCTGGCGGGCGACATCATGGGCAAAACCCTGACCGGCGGCCTGTTTCGTGCCGAAGACGTCGCCGTCGAGCAGGCACGCCTGGACTCTGGCGAGACCCGCGTTACCGGCCCCATGTACGGCCATAAGATGATGGCCGCTGCCGGCGACGCCGGTGACCTGGAGGCCGCGGTTCTTGAAGGTGCAGGCCTGACGCTTCAGTCCTTCAAGGTCTTTGGACCACTGGCTGAAGGGACGCGGCGCGCACTGCGGATCTTCCCAGGGGAACTGCGCGCCGAGGCCCACCCAGAAGGCATCGTGTTGGCGTTCTCGCTACCCAAAGGCTGCTACGCATCGGTGCTGCTCCGCGAGTTCGTCGACGACGGCGACACCGCCTTCGACACCGACTTGTAGCCGGCGTGACTATCGTCCCATAATCCTTGCCGGAAGCTTATGCTTGGAGGCCTGGATGCGACCCGCCAAACTCGCCGCTTTGGTGCTGTTTGTTTTGATAATCCCAGCGAGTGCGCACGCGTGGAGCACCCAGGGTGGGCGCACGCTGGACCCAGGCCATTACGCCATCGAGGTTGCCGCCGGCTTCCCCACGGCGCGCCTAGCCGTCCATATTCCACTCCAAAAGCACCTCGAGGTCGGTCCGTTCCTGGGGTTTTATTACTTCGGCAACGTCACGGATCCAAGCGTCCGACTGGGCAATACCATCGGCGCCCGGTTAAAGCTGAACGTGGTCGATCGGGCCGCGTTCCAGATGGCCCTTCTGGCGCAGCCGGCTCTGATAATCGAATACGACCCAGACATCAAGGTGGGCATTCAGATCTCGTTTCCCGAGCTGATCCTGGGGTACGACATCCTGCACAACCTCCAGATCTACGGCGGCATAAAGTTCCCGATGGCATTCGTGTTCGACACCGATTATCGCGTGCGCATCCGTCTGCCGTTGCTGGGCCAAATCGGCGTCGAATGGGGCGTCACCCCGAAGATCACCCTGTTCTTCACCGCAGATGCCGGGCCGTCCTGGGAGTTTGGCGCTAAAGTGCCGAAATGTTCCCCAGCACCGGCCGATCCGACCAAGCAGGTCTGCGATACGACCCGGGCCAGTGGCGGGAACAGTTTCGATGTCTTCCTGTCGGGGTTGGTCGGCGTCACGTTCGCGCTGTAGCGGCAAGCCTGCAAAACGGGCCGATCAATTCGCAGTCCCAGTCTTTCGCCGCCGCGGGCGCAGGTGTTTCCCGCACCAGGACTCGACCTCGACGATATCACCCGTAAGTGGGGCCGGCGGCAGGCTGCGCAGGAACACGTCGCCGTACTTCCGCTTGCGCACCCTCGAGTCCAGGATAGCCACCACACCAAGATCCCCGCGACTGCGGATCAGCCGCCCAAAGCCCTGCCGAAGCCGGATCACAGCCAGCGGTAGGTGGAAGTCCGAAAATGCATTACCCCCGCCTGCGGCCACCGCGTCCCCACGCGCCTTGACGATCGGCTCGTCGGGCGGGTCGAACGGCAGGCGATCGATGATCACGCAGGACAGCGCCTCGCCCGACACGTCAACGCCCTCCCAAAACGTCGCCGTAGCAAATAGGCAAGCACCCGACGTCACCCGGAAGCGCCGGACCAGTTCGTCGCGTGGTGCTTCGCCCTGGACGAACATCGGGAACGGCAGCAACGGCCGCATCGCCTCGGCTGCGCGCCCCAGCGCGGCGTGACTTGTAAACAGCAGGAACGCTCGCCCCCGCGTGGCCTTGAGAATCCGCAATGCCCGTTCGGCAAACGCCGCCCCGTATCCCGGGTCGTTCGGCTCCGGCAGGTCATCAGGTGCGTACACGATGGCCTGTTTGTCGTATTCGAATGGGGAAGCCAGCACTACCTCTTTAGCCCCCTCCGGAACGCCCAAACGGCGGCGCAAAAATGCGGTCGACTTGTCCACTGTCAGCGTCGCACTGGTCAGCACGATCGGCCGGCCGGTCAGGAACAGTCTGTTTCGCAGCGCAGCGGACACGTCAACTGGAAGCGCCGACAACGATCCAGACGCCCGCCCGCGTCGCTCGACCATCCGCACATAGGTTCCGTCCTGGCCGGTCAACACCTCGGCCAGGGTCGTCCGGATGCCCAGCGCTTTGATCGCCAAATCGGGGTCGCGCTCCAGTTCGCGTGCGACCTCGGCCGCCTCGTGCGACACGGCCTCCAAATCCACGTCCAGCGCGTGCCAAGCCGGCTCGGCCGCAGACCCCAATCGCCCGGCTTCCACCCGAAACCGCCCTTCCCTAGGCGCCAGCGCGGCGATCAGTGCGCCGAACCCTTCGGCCAGACGGCCCGCCGATTTCTTCAGTAATCGCGCCGTAGCCGGGTCGGCCGATGACGCCAAACGCACCGCCTCCCGCATCAGAGATGGTGGCATATTGTCCAGCATAATAATATCAGCCCCTGCCTCCAAAGCCTCATAGAGCTGCTCAATAGATTCCACTTCCACCTCAATTTTAATGG
>CAZHDQ010000572.1:0-2510 GCA_964531595.1 uncultured Anaeromyxobacteraceae bacterium | reverse complement strand
GCGATGACCGGTTCTACGGTCGCGAACCGCGCGGTACAGTGCGACCCTGGCGAGTCCGGCGCCGACCGCGTCGACTTCCGAGTGGAAACGAACCCGGGCGAAGGCTGGGGCGAGGTCGCAGACATCGCGTCGGGCGGCGAGTTGTCACGCATCACACTGGCCCTGTACGCCGTACTGTCGCGGTCGGTGGGCACGCCGGTCATGGTCTACGACGAGATCGACGCCGGGGTGTCAGGGGGCGTGGCCGAACGTATGGGCGAAGTCCTGCGCCGTGCCGCTCAATCGCGCCAGGTGCTGGTCGTGACACACCACGCCCAGGTCGCGGCCCGAGGGGATGCCCACTTTCTGGTGGATAAGGCGACCACCGACGGCCGCACGGTCGCTTCGATCCAACGGCTGGACAGCGAGGCGCGCGTCCTGGAAATCGCCCGGATCATCGGGGGATCGACCCTGACCGACGCGGTAATGGAACACGCGCGGGAACTGGTGGCTGGGGCGGCAAGCTGAAAGCTCGGGCCGGCGGGATCCGACATTCGTAGCGACAGTGAACCGCCCAGAATCAACTCTCCGCAGCTTTTTCGGCCTCGGCAGGCGCGTCCTCGTCGGGCTTAAAATCGTGACACGACGAGCACGCGCCCTTTCCGACTTGGTGGTCCGCCATGTCGTCATGGCACGACAGGCAGGCCGTCCGCTCGGGTGTCTTCCAGCCATGCGGCTTATGGCAGGTGACGCAACTTTCCTTGGCATGCGACGCAAACTTGTGCAGCCCGCTGATGTCGTCGTGGCAGTCGCGGCAATCGGTAGTCGGGCGGGCCTCTTGTTCGTTGATGTGGCAGTCGGCGCACGGGAAGTCCTTGCCCATCATTGGGGCCTTGCGGTCCAGTTTGTGGCAATCGGCGCAGTCCAGCGGAGGTCGATAGCCCGCAGCATGGCAGTTGTCGCAGTTAATTTCGGCATGACGTCCCTTCAGTTCCCAACGGTGCCAGTTCAGATCGCTAATCGGCGCCGCGCTGCCCAGGGGCGCCAGCTTTCCGCGCTGCGGCATCGTGTGGCACACGGTGCAATCGCGCGTCAGGACATCGCCATTGGTCGCCGCGTGCCGTCCGTCGTGGCAACGGAAGCAGCCGGGCCAATTCCGGTGGCCGATGTTCGACGCATAGGTCTGCCAGTCGACCTTCATCTTCGGGAACACGGCACGCCGGTGGATTTCCAGCACGGCCGCGACCGCGCGGTCCAGGTCCGCCGCCCGACCCTGGGCGATATCCGGGTGGTTGTCGGCATAAAACGCACGGATCTCGGCGGCGATTCCGGCGTCGGCGGCTTCCCGCGTGTCGTACGGCTTGACCAGGGCGTCCACAGCAACCTTCTTGAACCACGGGAGGTTTGGCGCTACTTCGCCGCTCGCCATCGCCTTGTCCAGCGAGGTATCCGGCGGGGGGTAGATGTGCGTCGGCCGGTTGTGGCAGTCGGTACAGTCAACGACGAAATCCGGAAGCGCCGCCAGTTCCTCGGGCGACATCGGATTGTCCAGATCCGTGTACACGTCCTCGTTACCGTCGCGGTCACGTGCCGCCATCCAAACGATATCCTGGCGCTTGCGGTCAGTTGCCTTGTAGCGCACTTCGTTGTTCAGGATCATGTGCCAGTGGATGCCCGTGCTGCCGACCTGTCCCCGCGTACCACCGCCCGTCTTGACCAGCAGGCTGACCTGTTCGGCGGTGTTCGCCTGATCGTAACCAAAGTGTGGATTTTGCATCATCCGTGCGCCGAAGAACTTTTCCGGCCAGTGGCATTCCTCGCACGTCTCGCGGGCGGGGCGCAGGTTTTCGATCGGCGTCGGGATCGGTCGTTCGTACGAGTCCAGGACCGTCTTGAACACCTGGCGCACACCGGACAGTTTCGACTTGACGTACCAGGATGCGCCGTGGCCAACGTGACAATCAACGCACGCCACGCGCGCGTGCGGCGAGTGCTGATATGCAGTGTGCTCCGGTTCCATCACCGTGTGGCACAGTTCGCCGCAAAACGTCACGGATTCCGTGAACAGGAACGCGTTGTAGGCCGTAAATGCCAACACCAGTGCCAGGAAAGACCCGCCGAACAGCGTCCACGCAAAGCGCCTGCGCTGTCGCGGGTCGTTCAAGTCCAGGGATGGGTATGGCTGCGCAGTCTGGGAACCGACCTTGCGCCGCCGAATGCTTTCGCGCCGCATGCCCCACAAGAAGATCGCACCACCCGCCGCGAAGAACATCGGCCCTATCAGATACGTGAAGATGCCCAGATACGGGCTGGGCCGGTGCAGGCTGAACTCCAGCATCAGCAGGAACGCGATCACACCGATGCTGGTAAACATCAGCAACCCGCCGAAGTAGCTCATCGGGTTGCGAAAGAGTTCTCGGTGGGTGCTCATCGTTCCCTCCAGGGTGATACTTCGCGGTGCTAGTCTACTGCCATCGGGCCGCCGGCTAAAGCGGATCGTGCAAATCCGGATTTACCGGTTCACAATACAT
>CAZHDQ010000571.1:0-2515 GCA_964531595.1 uncultured Anaeromyxobacteraceae bacterium | reverse complement strand
ATGATGCGCTACCTGGCATCGCCCTACATCGTCCCGCAGGGCGTGCAACCCGACGTCATGGTTCGGTCGGTATCGACCGAAGCGGGTACGGACGGCAAGACAAATCTGGTGCTTGTCCTGGAAAACGGCGGTACCGCCCATCAGATGCTGAAAGGCATCTCGTTGCGACTGACGCCCGGGGACGCACAGGGAAAGGCAGCGAATGATCGAGCCGTCGAACTGAACGACGACCGGTTGGTGGGACTGGCCGGCACCAATCTGCTGGCGGGCGCCAAGCGGCGGTTCATGTTGCCCTGGCCCGAAGACCTGACACCCGGCGAGGTGCAGGTAGAACTCGAAATCGGGAAGAAGCGATGAGCGACGAGCATTCCGGACAGAACCCGAAGGGCGGCGGCCTGGGGCTGGCTTTGGCGGGAACGTTGGCGTTGACCCTGGTGCTGCTTGCCGCTGTTTTTTTGATGGTTACTCATCAAGAATGGCTGCCCGGCGCGGCACACCAGTCGTTGCCACCATCCCCTGGTCAAAGTGTGCCCGCACAGGGTGCTGGTGACGGTCAATCCTCAGAGGGACGGCCCGAGGGACGGCGCGAGGGGCGGGGCGAGGGGCGGCCCGGGGGGTGGGGCGTCAAGGACACTCACCAAAAGGACGCCCACCAAAAGGACACTTATCAAAGCCAGACCGCCCGGTCACGCGGAGGGGAAGGCGGCAGCGCTGCGCCACGGGCCGGGACGCCGCGTCAACAGGCGAAAGGGGCGTCTAAAAGCCCCAGGGGAACGGCGATCGGACCGGCTACATATTCCCAAAACGTGACTGCGGTAACGCAAAAGTCACGCACGGCACCTGCCTCGTCGCGACGGCACGACACGCCGGGCGCACTGGCCAGCGGGCCAGTCACCGACTCAGCCAGCGGGCCTGTCACCGACTCAACCAGCGGGCCGGCCACCGACTCGGCTAGCGGGCCGGCCACCGACTCGGCCAGCGGATCTGCCACCGACTCGGCCGCCGAGCCGCCGCCAGTTGACAAGGACGCCTACTTCGCCCGCGCCTTCGGTAACCGCGCAAAGCGAGGCCACCAGCCGGTGCATGGCATTCTGGTCCAGGATGGTCGCACACGGGGCCAGATCCTGTTGCAGTTGGACGAGACCGGCAACAACGTGCGAATCGATGGGGACGGCATCCTGAAACTGCTTCGGCCACGGCTGGACGACCCGACCACGGAACTGCTGATTGCAAAGGTTGACGCGACCAGGGGGCGCCTTGGCCTGGCCGACCTGCGCGACATCGGCCTGGTCTCCCGATTCGATACCGCAACGCTGTCGCTGCACGTCGACGTGCCGGCCCTCCTTCGCAAGAAGGGAACGCACCGGCTGATCGACGGCTACGGGCCGAAGGACCTCGACGATGCACTCGCGCCCAGCAAGGTGAGCGGATTTTTGAATGTTCGAGCGGGCATGGGGTTCGTCGAATGGGACCAAAACGACTCGCCGCGTCGCGAGCCGGTACGTGGTGCCGCCGAAGCCGCTATCAACGTGATGGGGTGGGTCCTGGAATCCGAGGCGCGTTATGCCGAGGATGATGCGGCGCCGGTGGCTCTCCAGGGTATCCGTCTGATCAAGGATCTCCCTGACCAGATGCTGCGCTTCACGCTGGGCGACCTGCTGCCTGTATACCGGGGCCACCTGCAGGGTGGATCGATGGGCGGCTTTTCGGTTGTGCGTAACTTTTCGTTGCAGCCTTATCGAACCACGCATCCCATTAGTCGGTACGAATTCCTGCTGCAACGGCCTTCGCTTGTACACGTCTGGATCGGCGAACGGTTGGCCCAAACGCTTCGTTTGGACGCAGGTCCCCACGACCTGCGAGATCTCCCGCTTACAAGTGGCCTGACCGATGTCCGCCTGCAAGTCATCGATGACGTCGGGCACGAAGAAATCCTGACGTTCGATGCCATTTCGTACCAGGAACTGCTGCAACCAGGCCTTCAGCAGTTCGCCTACAGCATCGGCTTTCCGTCCATCGAGGACGGGGCGATCCGGGACTATGCCTGGACGCAACCTATGCTGATGGCCTTTCATCGTGTCGGGGTGCTCGACACTTTGACCCTGGGTGCCTATATTCACGCCAATCTTGAAGGCGCCGTCGTTGGTGCCGAGGGGCTCTGGGCAACACCAGCCGGTTTGTGGGGGCTGGACGCCGCGGCCGGTAGCGTCACTGGCATCGCGCAAAATTATGCGGTCAGTCTGCGCTACCGGAACATGCCGACGCCGAAAACCCTGCGTCGCGGGCAGGTCTGGAGCGGCAGCGTCGAAGCAGTCGGCTCCCGGTTCAGCCAGCCGGGCGACGACTTCAATCGCCCGTATAGGATGGGGATCTCGGGTGACTATGGTCAGACGTTGTTTTGGAAGATCCACGGTTCCATCGGGGCCCGATACCGCCTGTCTGGAACCGAACCGCGGCACTCCTACAATGTGGACCTGTCGCTGCGGCGGCAGTTATGGAAGGGGACTCACCTGAG
>CAZHDQ010000570.1:0-2518 GCA_964531595.1 uncultured Anaeromyxobacteraceae bacterium | reverse complement strand
CACACCGGTGCGGGCACAGTCGACAAGGAGACAAAAGGGCGCGCAGCCCCTCGATCCGATCGCCGATATCAACAGGCAGTCCCTGCATCACGACATCATCCGCTCAATAGCCCCTCGCAGGGCCCTGAAAGCCAAACCACGATGGGACAGCACGTTTTTATCTCTCTGGCTCAGTTGCGCGAACGTCCGCCCCAGCTCGTCCAGGAAAAAGACCGGGTCGTACCCGAATCCGTCGCTTCCCGCCGGCGTGTCCACGATGCGACCCGCAACCTCGCCAGTGGCGGTCAGCAGTCGGCAGCCGGCCGGCGCTCGGGGGTGCCAGTCGATCACGGCAACGCCGGGAAGCGTCCCCCGAATCGCCTCGACCGGCCACTTTGGTCCCAGCAGGCACACCGCGTGACACACGAATCGGGCGCGCCGGTCGGCCACGCCCCGCAGGGCCGCGATTAGTTTCGCGATGTTGGCGGCGTCACTATGGGCCGCGCCTGCAAAGCGGGCAGAGTGGATCCCCGGGGCCCCGTCCAAGGCGACAACCTCCAGCCCCGAATCGTCTGCCAGGGTCGGCAGCCCGCCGTCATGAAACCACACGTGCGCGGCCTTGATCACCGCATTGTCCAAGAAGGTCGCGCCATCCTCGGGCGGCAGCACGTCAATGCCAATCGCCTGCGGACCAATAAGATCGATCGGGAGCCCGTCGAAGATCCCGGCAACCTCACGAACCTTACCGGGATTGAGCGTCGCAAACACGAAGCGGCGCATGTCAGCGTCCTCCTGACAATCGCAGAGGCAGCCGCAGCCACACGGCCCCGTCTTGCCGGGCAACGAAGTCCAGATCCCCAAACCACTGCGTCTGCCCCGGCGCTGCCGGCGGCGTGCGGTCGGCGCGCAGTTCGATCGCAACCGTGGAAGCCGGCGGAATCCGGACAAGGTCCTCGCTACCGACCCGTCCGTTAAGGACGACCGGGGCGGCCCACAGGTGCCGCACTTCCAGACGCAGGCGTGCGTCCGGCCCATCGTGGTTCGCGCGACCGCCTAAGACCTCAACGCGATACTCGGCGTCGCCCTTCCCTGGGTGGTCGACGCGCACCGTCAGACGCGGGTTGGTAAACCCTGTCCGCACGACGGAACGCCCGTCGCGATCCAGCACGTTAACGGCGATGTCGGTGAACCGGTTCCAGTCCGCGTCCGACAGTTCGAGGTCCAATTCCACCGACGAGAACTCCGGCGACAGGTGGACCGTGTGGCGCAGGCCCGACGTCGGCAGCGTCCGTTCAAACGATTGCGAGACGCCGCGCAGTTCGCCGCGCACGTGCCCAACGAACGGCACAGACATCGGGTTGAACGCCTCGGTACGCGCCGAAGGCGCCTGGCCGGCCTCCCCAGAAAATCTGCCGATGGGTGTCGAATCCAGCGCAAAGAAGCGCAATGCAACGTCGACTCGACTTGCGGCCTCGGCGGAGGGCAGGCCGTACAGGACAAGCTCGCCCGACCCGCCGCCTGGCAGGTCCCGCCCGGTCAAAACCGCCTGGACCGCCCCACCCCGGCTGCTGGACACCTTGCCGTCCCCGATGGCAACGCGTCGCCCCCGGCCGTCGAATATCACGGCCACCGCGTCAGAGAATGCCCGCTCCGTTGGCCGGACCGACACACCCATCGTGCGGGTACCAGCGGGCGGCGTGAACGGTACGCGAACCAGTTGAGCCGGATCCAGCCGCACGCCGGGCAGCGAAACGGCAGGCACGCCGCCGGTCGGTTCTGCCGGGTAGGGCGTCACGACAGTGACCGGCACCGTAAACCCCGTCTGGCCGGGTCCGCGCCCCTGGATCGTCGCGACGTGGACGCCGGGCCGCGCGACGCCGGTTGGGTCCACATGGAAGGAAAACGTCGCGGCGCGATCGCCACGAAGCGCCAACCGGCCGCGCGGCACCTTCAGCCAGCGGGCGTCGCTGGACAGCGAGACCGCCATACGTGTGTCCGCTTGGTCTTTCGGAGACACCCCGGCGGGAAAGCGGATCGTCACCGATACCTCGGCCGGATCGTCGGCCGTCGGTGCCCAGCCACCCGCCCGCCAAAACGACCCGGTGGCTCGGCCGGGCAGCGTGGATGACGGGGCCTCGACCTGGAAGTCGTACACCCGACGCGAGACAGGATCGGCCAGGCGTTTCAGGAACGCGTCCAGAGCCGCGGCGGCGTCAACCATGCCCGCTCCCTGGTCCAAGACCGAGTAGCCGGACAGCGGGCGCGACGACGCAACCAAAGCGGCCGTTAGCATCCCCGCGTGCCAGTATTCGAAGCCCGAATTCGACCGCGCCGCGGACAGCACCAGCGCCGCCACGCCGGACGCGACGGGCGCCGCCATCGAGGTCCCCTTCATGACGTCCCCGCGCTCCCAGTAGGGCACGGTGGACGAGGCGATGCCCGGCGCAACAAGATCCGGCTTGGCCACCTCGCCACCTCGGGCGGAAAACAAGAACATCTCGGTACGTTCTAGGCGCACGCCGACCAGATCCACGGCGTT
>CAZHDQ010000569.1:0-2519 GCA_964531595.1 uncultured Anaeromyxobacteraceae bacterium | reverse complement strand
GCGCCAGAACCGGTTGCCTGGGCCAGCGTAGTAGTGCCCACGTGCGGCAGACGCGGCCCCTGCGGCCGTCCCGCAGACCACAAGGCAGAGGCCGGGGGCCAGAACGTCTCGGAGGACTTCGGCGGAACTGGTCATCGGAAGCCTCCGTAGGACAGCCGGAGCTACGAGAAGTCGAACGTGTCGGCAAGAAGCAGGCCGTTCCGGTCACGCGTCCTGCTGTCGATGAACAGAACCTCGCAGCCTGGGATCTTCCACAGAGTGTCTACGATGGCCTGGGCGCCCGTCAGGGTCGTCCCGTGGCGGTCCGGCGAGAGCAGGGCCACCCGGATTCGTTCAGGGGAGAATCGCTTGTCGAGTGCCGGAACCACGTCCACGAGGGCAGGCATCTTGTTGCCAGCGTCGACTTGCACAGCACTGGCCACCACCCACCGGCCATCGGCGGACTTGACCTCCATCTTGTCCAGGAACTCCGTCAGCGTCTCACCCCACTCGTGGGGCGACGTCAGGCGCAGGTAGAGGCTTCTGTGGGGCGACAACGCGTAGGTCTCAGGGACATTGCGGCTTGTGGGGATCTGGCAGCCAGTGCCGAACCTCGGATCCTGGAACATCGACCGGAGTTGCGTGCTCTTGCCCGTGTCCTGCGCGCCCGCGACAAGCAGGACGCGTTCGATCCAGCCGCTGGCCATCGCACCTACTCCACGTCAATCGCTTTCGGGCTCAATCCCCTACGCCTGCACCGCCTGCTGTCCCGCAGCCGCCGTGACCACCGGGCGGTGCCCGTCGTAGCCCTTCTTCGCGTCCTCAACGACCTGGATGAACGTAACGGCCACGTCCATCCCCTTGCCCCGGACGGCCTCGCGGATCTTGCCCTCCCCAGCGTGGATGGAGACCACGTTGCGGCGGGTCAAGACGTAGGCGATCAGGAAGATCACGCCCAGCGCCAGCGCCCCGTACCCTCCGTTCCGCATGTCGCTCGTGCTCGCCTGGAAGAGCAGCCAAAGGCCGCCCAGGCTCGCCACGAGGCCCAGGCTCACCAGGATCGGGTACGTGATGAACTCCGTAGCGCAGAAGTCCACCTGGGACAAGAGCGCGCTGCGGAAAGTGTTCGCGTACCGCTGGACGACGCGATCCGGGAACAGCGTGGTCGCACCGAATGAGGCAAACTGCGTGGTCGGGACAGACATAGAGCCCTCCTTCATCGGGTTGGAACTGTTGAGGTCGCCCGGATCGTACTCTGCGGAGCGGGGGTGTCAAATGTGACATTTACCACCCGCCCTGGGGCGTCAACGCGCATCCGGCCTCCGCCCGGAAGCCTTTTCCAAGAGGGGAAAAACGAGGCGCATCGCGCGGCCTTGCCTCGGCCGGTCGTCGGTGAGATCCTTCCCGAAGGCTTGAGACCAAAAGGTCGGGGGAGCTGTGCAGTACGTTGCCGCGATCAGGATTCCCGGCGGAAGCAACATCATTCAAGTTCTCGGAGAACTTGGCGGGGGCGGGAAGCCGGGCCTCACCATCTCCTTCCCACACTTGCCGCGGCGCCGGAAGGAAGCGATGGCGGCTGTTGCTGAGGTCGTCCTGGCCGAGAAGTGGGGGCGCGCGGCCGAAGGCGACCGGGATGACATCTACGTCCTTGACCTCGACGTGATGAACAGCGCGTTCTCACTGTCCCTGCCGTGGTTGGCCGGGCAAGTGATTGCATCCATCGAGTTCGACATAGAGGACGAGGAACTGTTCGGGAAGCCGCGCCGAGTGGGCTTGGCCCGGATCATCCTTGAACCGGGAGCGCTGAACGTGTATCCGCCAACTCCAGGACTGAACCGGTTCAGGCTTACACCATGGGCCTTTGTGAGCTCAGTAGGTCAGGGCCTCAAGGAGTTTCGTGCTGCAGCCAGGGACGCCTGCCTTCGGGCGCACGTGCTTCCCGTCGGCATGGAGCATTGGACAGCCGAAGGGGAAGCGCCGCTTCACGCGTGCCTGGACCATCTGAGCGACTGCGATCTCGTGCTTCTGGTGCTCGGCCACCGGTACGGGTCGATCCCGGCGGGACAGGAGAAGTCCTTCACCGAGCTTGAGTTCGACAAAGCGGTGGCTGTCGGGAAGCCAGTCCGTGCCTTTGCCCTCAAGAGCGCCGCGGTCGATTTAGATCAGGTGGATGCTGCCGACCTTGTTCGGATGCAGGCTTTCCGGGGGCGCATCGGACGCGACCAGCTCCGCGGGGAGATCTCGTCAACGGCGGATCTAGAACTGGCCGTTTATCAGGCGTTGGCCGAGTGGATGAAGGCGGCTGGGGCTGGCTCTTGATTGCGGGTCAGCCGCCCTACCCGCCTTTCTTGCCCTGGAAGATGCTGATGACGGCGGCCTGCTTGTCCGCTAGATCGACGCCCGTGTAGAGAGCTGTCATCCTCTCGTCGGTGTGTCCCACGATTGACCGAAGCACAATGCGGTCAACTCCGGACTTGACCAACAAGGAATGGGCACCATTTCTACAATCCTCCGTCGTATTTCGATAAGGAATCCGGCCT
>CAZHDQ010000568.1:0-2540 GCA_964531595.1 uncultured Anaeromyxobacteraceae bacterium | reverse complement strand
GGACGATCCACTCCACATCGCTGACGTTGAGGTCGCCGGTCAGCGTCAGGGATTCTGCTTCCAGCGGTTGCGCAGTGTAGGTCGAGCGTCCCCCGGCCTGGACAGCCGTCCTGAATCCGAATTCCTCTTTCAAGACACGACCCGTCGCTACCATGTGGGCCTGGTCGATCCCGAAAGGCAACTTGAAGTGCAGGCCTGGCTCGGCGAAGCTCGAAAACTGTCCGAAGCGCAAAACTACCCCGGTCTCTTCGGTGCCGACCTGGTAGAAACTGGTCGTCACGGCCCAGATCGCGGCAATGATGACCGCTGCTCCACCGACCCACCGCGCGATCTTGGCTTGATCTGGCGGCTTGTTGCTGCCCGCACCCTTGGATCGGTTAGAAAAATCCTGGAACAACCTGCGGATCGCCTCGAAAGGGTCCAGATCCTGGTTGTCTTGCATAGGGCCTCCTTTTTGTCGGCGTCGAATGGCCGGCGCCGGTGTAATGTCCGGCATACACCCTAGCAGACCTGGGCGTTGGGGTCAGTAGGCGCAAGATTCTAATGTCTGGGTCGAACACGGCCCAAACGGGGCACGAACTGCCCGTCCGCATTTAGTGGCAGCGGGGATTGACGGCCATGACCTGCTGTCGAGATACTTGACTTTGGCCCGCCCAGCCGGGGCGCGTCGGGAGGTAGCTATGGCTGATGGACGGTCGGGTCCGGGCGAAATCGAAGCGGCGCGGTTGCTGGAACTGGCTCGCCGGGACCGCCGGGAACGCGAGATGTCCTACCGAGGGCAGGCACTCAAACTGTTTCCGCCGGTTTGCGGTCGGTGCGCCCGCGAGTTTTCGGGCAAGCGGTTGCGCGAATTGACGGTCCACCACAGGGACCACAATCACGACAACAACCCACCGGATGGAAGCAACTGGGAATTGCTTTGCGTGTACTGCCACGATAACGAGCACCAGCGCTCGGTGGAATACGGTATCCATGGCGGCGAGGGTGGACCCGTGGACACGTCGCCGCGGCTGACCCATCGCCCTTTCGCGAACCTGGCAGACCTGCTGAAGGACAAGTCGCGGAAATAACATGGTCAATTTCTAGACTTTCGCGTGCTCAATCCAAGGCTACTTGGTAGTGGCAACCCTGCGCGGCGTCCATGAAGGCCGCGTCGATTTCGTCCACGGCCCCCGATCGGTCCAGGTCGGCTCCACCGCACCACAGGTTGCCCTCGGCGCAGGTGGCGTTTTCGTGGGTTTGCGTAGCTGCCTCGAAGGTTGCTTGGTCGATCTCGTCGACCGTGCCGTTGCCGTCCAGGTCCGGCCGGGCGCATCCCAGCCGAGCCCACGAACAGTCCAGGATGTCCGGGCGCGTCAGGCAGATGGGCAGCGCCTCCAGGAACTCGACTCCGCCCAGGATCAAGTGGTGCGTATTCTCGACCGGGTACCAGGGGCCTGCCTCGCCGTCTTGGAACACGCGGGCCTCGTAGCCGTCCCCAATACGGCGCACCGGTGGCGTGTCCCCGTAGGCCGCAGCGTATCGCGCCTTGACGGTCTTGCTCAAGCGCCCGACCTCGGCCTCGACTTTCTGGAGGATCTGTTCATCGGTCATGAGCGCCGCAGGCTCCGTGTCTGCCATCACCAGCAGGCCTTCGATCCGGGCCATCTGTTGCTCGGCCCAGGGGAGTTCGCCCAGGTCGTCGGTGTTGATCGGCAGACCCGCCTGTCCCTCGATCAAGGCAGCCATATACCGGCGTCTTGCCTGTCTGTCCGGTGCCGACTGGCTGTAGCACAGGTCCCCGAACACTCGCATCATCTGTGTCAATCCCGCTAGCGCTTCCCGCGTCTGCTTCAGCAGCGCAGCATCACCCCGGGTGCGGGCGTACTCGACCAGGGCAAGCCCGGCCAGTGTGATTTCGTGAAAGTCGTCCTGAAAGCCACCCAGCAGCATCTCGGCGGTCCCTGGCGAATCCTGCTCCATCTGGGCCAGCAGTTCCAGCCAGGGGGTCTCGTCAATCTGCAACTCGCCGATGTTCCCCCAGGTACGCTTGCACATGGCCTCGCCCAGGATAGTGCAGGTGTGTTCGCCACCCGGTTCCTCGCAACCATCGTTTTCGCTTAGGAAACCGCCAAGGAGGTCCTCGAGCGAACCCGGCAATGGCACCGCCGGCAGCGGCAGAGCCAAGCCGTTCGACGACAGGGCGCTAGCCAGGAAGGCCATTTGGCAGTCTGCCAGGCTACCCAGATCCTGCACCTCGACCTCGCCGTCTGGGCGCACCGTCCCGCTGACGACCAGGGTGTCGTAGTCGTGGTGTTCGTCAACGGTCATGATGTTGCCGCCGCTGTCGATGATCCGGTTGCCGACGCGTTGCCCCGCCTCCCACGCCCGGGCTGCTGCCGCACGTACGTCGGCGTCGGCATTGATGTCTGCCATCGCCTCCAGTGCGGCCACGTAGCCCAGGCCCAGGTCCGGGAAGTTGTCGCGTGAGTTGTGGTTGCTCCAGAAGGCGCCGGCCCACGGGTGCGTGCCGGAGCGGAAGGCGAGAATGGGGGCGGGCA
>CAZHDQ010000567.1:0-2542 GCA_964531595.1 uncultured Anaeromyxobacteraceae bacterium | reverse complement strand
TCGTGTCGCAGGAAAACTACCTGAACCTGGCGACGCTGAACTGGGTACTCGAAAAATTCGTCAGCAGTTTCCTGGTCATCGTGATCATCTTGTTCCAGCCCGACATTCGACGCGCGCTCTCCGAGGTCGGCAAAAACCCGCTGTTCCTGGCAGGCACTCGGAAACGGGGTGCCAGCATGTACGATGAACTAATCCGCGGAATCACCCGGATGTCCGCGCGGCGCATCGGCGCACTGATCGTGCTGGAACGCGAGGCCGACCTATCGTTGTTTACCGAGGAAGCGATTTCGCTGGATGCCCGGGTCACGGCCGATTTCCTGGTATCGATGTTCATCCCCAGCCAGGAAAACGTCCTACACGACGGTGCGGCGATGATCCGCAACGGGCGGCTCAGTCACGCCGGGTGCTTCCTGCCCCTGACCGAGAACCCGCGGATCGATAAGGCGTTGGGCACGCGCCACCGAGCGGCGATCGGCATCACCGAAACTACCGACGCCGCAGTGATCGTGGTGTCCGAGGAATCGGGCATCATCTCGATGGCGCAACATGGCCAGTTGCGCCGCGGCCTGGACGCGAATTCCCTGCGCGATGAACTGATGGCGCTGTTCGGCCCGCAGGGCAAGAAGGACTGACATGGCACTCGACGACGGCAGCAAGCATGCGCCCCCGGCCCCGGAAGTTACGCAGCGGCCGGTAAGACCGGCCCCGAAGCGAGGTTTCCTGCGGCGCGTGTTCCGCGAGAATCTGGGGATCAAGCTGGTTTCGATGGTCTTGGCCGTCGCATTGCTGCTGGTGGTGCGCCAGGACCAGGGGCGCGAGGTCGAAATCGAGATCCCAGTCGTCTTGTCAGACAAGAACGATAACGACGTGTTCGTTGGTGAAATGCCGAAGGAGCTTCGCGTGCGGGTCCGAGACCGCTGGTCGCGCGTGGTCCGGGCGCTTGAACGGAAGACCACCCCCTACCTGGTCGACTTGCGAGGCTTCACGAACGAATCGATCTATGTGTTCGACCGTGAACGCATCCAGGTACTGTTGGGGGTCAGCGGGCTCTCGATCCAGTCGGTCTACCCATCTCAGGTCGCCGTCAAGACCGAGCCCAAGGTCGAAGTCGTCGTCGCTGTGCGCCCGAACCTGGTCGGCGAGGTACAGGAAGGCTACATGGTGGCCCGGGACAAGGTCCGCGCGGACCCACCCGAGGTCAAGGTCTGGGGCGCGCGGTCCAGTGTCCAGCAGATCTCGGAACTGACGACCCATCCTATCGACCTGGCGCCACTGGACAAGGCAGCCAGGATCGAGGTGCTGATCCAAAAGCCCGCCCTGCCCTTCGTCTTCATCGACAAAGAACGCGTCCTGGTCGATGTACCGGTCTCGGAAATCGAAGGCCGTGTCGCGCTGGGCATGCGCGAGATCGGGGTCCGGAACTGTCCTGACGACCTGGTTTGCGAGGTCGTGCCTCCGTCGACTCGACTGACGCTGCAGGGCTCGATGCCGACGCTGCTCCGGGTCGATCGCGGCGAATTGCCGGTCGAAATCTTCATCGACGCGGCCGACTTCGACGCCGCGCTGGGCAGACATATGGGCGTGCGCCCGGTATGCGACCGACCCCAGGGCGTCGAATGTCTTATGGCCCCCCGAACAGTCACACTGTCAGTTACGCGAAACGTGCCGGAGGACGAGGAAGGCAGGAAAACCGGCCCGCGGGCACGGTAGCCGGGTCCCCGGCAGGAGCATGCAGATGGCAGATGTCAAGCGCTCGCTCTTCGGGACGGACGGCGTCCGAGGCGTGGCGAACGTCCATCCTATGACGCCTGAAGTCGCAATGGCGCTGGGGCGGGCGGCGGCAGCGGTTTTTCCCTACAACAAGGGTCGGACCCGCATCCTGATCGGCAAGGATACTCGGCTGTCGGGGTACACGTTCGAAACGGCGCTGGCCTCGGGGGCGTGCGCGATGGGTGCCGACGTGATTTTGGCAGGCCCGATCCCGACACCGGGCGTAGCCTACCTGACGGGCAGCATGCGGGCCGACGCGGGTGTGGTGATTTCGGCTTCCCACAACCCCTTCGAAGACAACGGCATAAAGATCTTTGCCCCAGACGGATTCAAACTGCCCGACGAGGTCGAGGCGCGCATAGAGGCGCTGGTTTCCGACCCGTCGGGACTGCCGACACCGGCCACAGGCGCTGGATTCGGGCGGGCCTACCGGATGGACGACGCGCTGGGCCGTTACTGCGTACACCTGAAGTCGGAAGTACCGCGCAGCCTAACGTTGGACGGTCTGCGGATCGGCATCGACTGCGCAAACGGCGCAGGGTATCGCGTCGGGCCGATGGTGCTGGAAGAACTGGGCGCCGAAGTCGTCTCGCTGGGCGTGGACCCGGACGGCACGAACATCAACGAAAACTGCGGCGCGCTGCACCCGGAAGCGCTGGGGCGACGGGTCGTCGAGCGACGCTGCGACCTGGGGATCGCGCTGGATGGCGATGCGGATCGCCTAATCTTGACCGACGAGCGCGGCAGCATCATTGACGGCGATGTGGTCCTG
>CAZHDQ010000566.1:0-2556 GCA_964531595.1 uncultured Anaeromyxobacteraceae bacterium | reverse complement strand
CAGCTATAAGCAGGACACCGTGCCGCGGTATCATGGGCGGGATGTGGCGGTCAACCAGCGAACCCATAACGCCGTCCTCAAGGACCATGTCGCCGTATACAATTCCCTTGTTGCGACCGGTATACAGGTAGCGCGCCACGTTGGACATTGACTCGACGCCACCCGCGACCCCGATTTCGACCTCGCCCAGCAGGATGCGTCTGGCCAGCGAATGGACCGCTGCGGCGCCCGACGCGCAGTTTTCGTGGAACGTCGTGCCCGGCACCGTGTTCGGGATGCCCGCGAATTCGCCCGCGACCTTGGCCAGATTCGGCGACCTCGGGTCCTGCATGACCCATCCCATCGTGGTGTACTGGATCTGGTCGGGCTGGATGCCGGCGGCTTCGATGGCCTTGCCGATGGCGAATGTGGCCAGTTCGCGGGCCTGCATCGGTGCCAGCGAACCGCCCATCGCGCCGATCGGCGTTCGAACGGCGCTCAATATGACGACCTTGCCCATGAAACCCTCCCTCGGTTTGACGTGTGAAAAAAACTCCCAGGAATGATAGCACGGCGGCGGGGCAGGGGAGCGGGTGCGGCGTGGCGGCCCAGGTGTCAGGGCACTAGGTCAGTTCGAGGAACCGTTCTTCAAGGCTGTGCCCGCGGACGACCGTGCCCAGCGTCGCCCCAGAGCGGATCAAGGCACCAACGGCCTCGGTAATCGCCACCTCGGCCTGTTCGCCCGGGGCCAACTTCAGGGTCACGCGCAATTTCAGACCGTCGGGCGACGCCTCGACCTCGGCGATGTGCGCCAGACCTGCCAATGCGGCGCTAGGGTCGGTTCCGGCGGTCCCCAACTGGATCAGCACCTGCTGGTTGCGGCCGGTCAGTTCGGCGATCGACGCCTGGGCCACCAGTCGGCCGCGATCGATGATCGCCGCGCTGTCACACAGGTCCTCGATTTCAGCCAGGTTGTGGCTGCTGACCAGCACTGTCGACCTGCCAGCCATGGTGCGAATCATCTGGCGCACGGTATGGGCGTTGCGCGGATCCAGGCCCTCGGTCGGCTCGTCCAGCAAGACCACCTCAGGTTCGCCCAGGAACGCCTGGGCCACACCGAAGCGTTTGGCCATGCCGTGCGACAGTTCCTTGCCACGCACATTTCCTGCCTCGGCCAGGTCGACGGCTGCCAGCACTCGCCGCGCCTCACTTTGGGCGCGAGCGGTGTCCATGCCCTGCAACTGGGCCATGAAAACAAGGCTGTCCAAAAGTGCGCGCTCGGGGTGGAACTTCGCGTCCTGAGGCAGCGCGGACATGCGGTCCCGTGGCAGGTCGTTCAACGGCCGGTCCAGCACGGTGGCCGTTCCCCCACACGGCCGGATGAATCCGCATAGCATGGCGAATGTAGTCGTCTTGCCAGCGCCGTTAGGGCCCAGGAACCCGAAGATTGCGCCGCGTTCCACCTCGAAAGTCAGCGCGTCGACGACGGCGCGGCCGTTGTAGCGTTTCGTCAGGCCGGTCGTGCGGATCACGGTTTCCATCACATGTCCCTCCAGGTCATCCGGGCCCAGGCACCGGCCAGGAACACCGCGCCGAATCCCAGGTAAGCACCCGCGCCGACGAGAGACGTGCTCCATCGCGGCGACCACAGCGCCAGTTTGTAGTGCGAAGGCGACAGGAAGCCGATCGTGTCGTGCATCGACAGCATCGACAACATGATTAGGGCGATGCCGCCCACGACCATAGCCACGCCGCCGTTGTCGATTATGGACGACACCAGTGCGGTGAACGCCAGCCAGCAAAACCCGAAGGGCACGGTTAGCGCCCAGATTTTCAACAGTAGTAACGCAGCCGGCCCGGGGGCGAAGTGGTCCAGCCGTGCCCATGCGTAGCCGAACAGCACGGCGTTCGACAAGACGGTGACGCCTAAAAACAGCAGGCCGTGGGACATCATCTTGCCGATCAGCAGGGCCGCGCGCGACGTGCGCAGCAGCACGAATCGGGCTGAGCGGTTGCGGACCTCGACATTCACGATGTCATGGCTGACTAAAACGATCAGGAACGGCAGGAACGTCAGCGACATCCAGAAAAAACCCAGGATCACCAACGGCAGGCCCAGTAGGTGGCGTGCTGTTTCCAGATCGCCGCCGACCAGTTTCGAAATCGCCTCTTCCATCTTGCCGACCCCTTCGCCGGACAATTGGCCTTCGGTAGCAGCCAGTGTGCGAATCTGATTTATCTGTTCGCCGACCGCGCCCTCGATCTTGACCAGAACCATGGCGGTCGCAAACGCACCAAGCGCGTATAAGATGATCGCGACCATGGCTCGGCGGGTGCGAATCGCGGTGCCCAGGTCGAAACGGGCGATTCGCCACGCATCCGACAACATTCGAAGCAGGGGGTTTGGCATCGTGGGCCTCCTCAACGTCGGCCGATTGTACGCCTTCTCGGCTTCGGTGCGGGCCTGGCTGTCATCACGACGACACCATGGGTTGACAGGGATGAAATCAGTCCTATATTGAATGGTTCGGTGTGATATCCATTTTCAATCAGGAGAGCTCATTATGACCACTCAAG
>CAZHDQ010000565.1:0-2557 GCA_964531595.1 uncultured Anaeromyxobacteraceae bacterium | reverse complement strand
AGCAGCACCCCCGTTCGCATCCGATCATCCTTGTAGGCGAAGTTCTCTGGGCCGAAGGCGCTGGTGACGAACCGTGTCCCAGGGGCATGGTAGATTGTGCCGGCTCTCAGTCGAGGGGAATCAGGATGTCCGCCGAGCCGTCTTATCGAGGTCGAATCGTGCAGGTCCAGGGCACCCATTGGCACGCGAAGTAAACGCTTCGGGTAGCCCAGGGGCTTACGCCCGCGAACGCCAACCCTCAGCTTCAACGAATCATCGAATCGCGGATCAAGGGCGTGACTGCGAGAACAGGAAATCGAGGGCAGGCGATGCCAGGGTGCCGTTCAAGACCTGGGGCGTATGACTGCCGCCCTCGATGATCCACAACGCGACCCGGTACGACCCGTCGCAGTCGGTCCATTCCTGCGTCGTGGTTTCTGCGCCGTCCAGGTTGCCGACTATGTCCAGCCGATCGCCTGGTTGCGGGGCGCCGCAGCCGTCTCGATCGGCCCAGCCCCCGGCGCTGGCCTCGGCGGACGGATAGGATTCGTAGTGCGGGTAAGGCTTGGCGGCCTGTTCGGACCCGCGAATGTCGATGGATTTGTCGGCCGTGCCGTGGACGTGGAGGACCCCGACGTGGTGTTGCCGCGTGCAGGTCGCCTGTCCCGTGAAGTCTGCGCCAGCCAAAACCATGATCGCGGCAATTCGGTCGCCGGCCTCGCAGGCCATCCGGTAGGCCATAAACCCGCCGTTGGAATGGCCCATGAAATAGATGCGTCGCTGGTCCACGTTGAAATAGGTGGAGGCCTCGTCCACCAGGGACAGCAGGTATCCGACGTCGTCGACGTCGCTGCCGTCGGCTAGGCAACAGGTTCCGGTAGCGTTCCAGCAGGGCAGGTTGTTGTCGTCGGGCGTCCCGTCGGGCAGCACCAGCAGGAACCCCTTTTCGTCCACCAGGCCGCTCAGGCCGAAAAAGATGTCTTGTAGGAAGCCGGACGCCGACCGTCCATGTAACAGGACCACCAAAGGCCAGGTCTGGTCAGGGTTGTAGGACGCGGGTACGTGGACTGCGGCCGGTCGGTCGCCTCCCAGCGCGTCGGGGGCCGGTGGCCAAATCCGGGGTTCGTCCGGCGCATTGTCCATGATGGTGTCCGCGTCGATATTTGTGACGGCGTCGGCATCGGAGGTGGTCGTGCCGGCGCAGGCGGTTACCAGGAAAAAGACCAGGGCGGGCAGGGCGAATAGCACGCGGTTCATCAAAACTCCTTTCCTGCCGCAAACGCTTCCATCGCGGCAATTGCGGCGTCGACATCATCATCGCCGACCTCTAGGCTGGTTACAAACCGGATGCCGTCTGGCAGGGGCGGGTACACGAGGATCCCGCGCGATTCCAGGAATGCGACACAGTCAGATCCGGTCCGAACTGGCAGTTCCAGGTGGACATAGACCATGTTGGTTTCTACGGCGTCCACGTCCACGACGATGCCGTCAATCGCGGCCAGTCCCTCGGCCAGTCGCCGCGCGCGGGCGTGGTCTTGAGCCAGTCGAGCGCGTCCTTCCGTCAGGGCAAGGATACCAGGCGCGGCCAGTACGCCGATCTGCCGCATGCCGCCGCCCATGACCTTGCGTCGCCGCCGTGCCCGGTCCACAAACGCGCGCG
Organism: uncultured Anaeromyxobacteraceae bacterium; assembly: GCA_964531595.1. Lineage (GTDB taxonomy): Bacteria > Myxococcota_A > UBA9042 > DTJE01 > DTJE01 > DUVQ01. The sequence goes on along the minus strand of CAZHDQ010000565.1, from coordinate 918 downwards.
TTCCGCACAACAGGCTGCCTACCGGCGCGCCCAGGCCCTTGGACAGGCAAAACGACACGCTGTCGCACGGTGCGGCCAACTGGACTGCCTCGACGCCCAGGGCCAGTGCAGCATTGAAAATGCGAGCGCCGTCCAGGTGTATCGGGATGCCGTGCTCGTGGGCCAGGGTTGCGATATCGAGCATCGCCTGAACAGGCATCACCGTGCCGTCCGAAAGTGCGTTTTCCAGCAGGATAAGGGTCGTTTGCGGTTCGTGGATGTCGTCACCGACGCGGATCCGAGGCGCGATGTCCGCGACCGTCAGGTAGTGCCCGTTTTGCGGCATCACCGCACGGATCTGGACACCTGCCAGCGCCGCCGCGGCACCTGCCTCGTGCTCGACCACGTGGGCCTTTTCGGAAACGATGACCTCGTTGCCCGGCCCAGCGTGTACGCCGATGGCACACTGGTTTCCGAACACGCCGCTGGGTACGAACAGGGCGGCTTCCTTGGCCAGCAGTTCTGCGGCCATGGCCTCCAGGCGGTTGACCGTCGGGTCCTCGCCGCAGACGTCGTCGCCGACCTCGGCCTCAGCCATGGCGCGCCGCATAGCGTCGGTGGGGCGGGTCATCGTGTCGCTGCGAAATTCGCGTCGTTTCATTGTGTACTCCTTGGGCGGGTACCCGAACGGCGGCCATCGTGGCATAGGCCTTGGCGAGTGGCAAGGGCAAGCCGCCGTCATGAAAGGGATCGCTGCGGTTAATTGTCCGCCCCGGCCGGCGCTACCTAGCCTCGCAGATTCAGTCCAGCTAACGCACCTCGTTGATGCGATGACATTCTTACTTTACACTCGCGCCGATGCGGATGCGGGACAGTCCGCAAAATGGAATGCGATCCTGGAACGGGCTGGCCGATCCTGGTCGCGGTCCGAGCCAAAGT
>CAZHDQ010000564.1:0-2560 GCA_964531595.1 uncultured Anaeromyxobacteraceae bacterium | reverse complement strand
GGGTGATTCCCGGTTTTACCACGCTGTACAGTACCGGTACGACAAACAACGTCAGGACGGTAGAACTGAAGAGCCCCCAGACGATGACGGTTGCCAAAGGCCTTTGCACATCGGAGCCCAGTCCGTCGGCGAGCGAAGCCGGCAGCAAGCCGAATATAGCGACGATGGCCGTGATAAGGATCGGTCTGAGCCTGTGAAGGGCCCCTTCGATGATCCCCTCACGCGGTCCGAGACCGGCTTCCCTGGCGCTTGTGATGCCCTTGATCATGAGCACGCCGTCCATGATCGCTATCCCGAAGAGCGCGGCAAAACCAACAGCGGTTGACACGTTCATATGCATGTCCCTGATGTACAGGGCGACCAGACCTCCGATACACGCAAACGGGATTCCGGTCAAAACAAGGATAGCCCCCTTGAACGACTTGGTTGTCGCCCATAACAGCAGGAACATGATCAGGATAGTGGTCGGAATGAGCAGCAAAAAGTGTTTGTACGCCCTGTCCAGATTTTCAAACATCCCGAGCCATTCTACCTTGTATCCCTGGGGTACTTCGGCCGCCAGACTGGCGTCGAATGCCGCTTGCGCCTCCTGGACAAAACCGGCGGAGTCACGGTCCGCGATGTCGCACCTGGCCGCTATCAAGCGACTCCCGTTTTCACGGGCGATCAGGGTCTGACCGTCAAGAATCTCGATTTTAGCGACCTGGCTTAACAGGACCGGGGCGCCGGTTGTGGAGTACAGCTTCAGCCTCCCAATAGCCTGTGGGGATTTGACTGCCGCCGCGTCGAGTTTCACCACGATGTCAAAGGCGCGGTCGTCCTCGTAAAGGGTGCTGACCGGCTTGCCTCCGACGGCCGTGTCGATCAGCCTGGTGACGTCTTCTATTCGGACGTCATAGCGTGCACACGCCTGCCGGTCAGGGGTGATCTGCAATTGTGCCTGTGGACTTTCCTGTTCGATGTTTGCGTCTCGTGCCCCAGGGATTTTCCGGAGTATTTCGAGCATCCGTTCACCGAGTGACCTCAAGACATCGGGGTCCGAACCCGAAAACTGCACCGCCAGATTGGCCGACGTGCCGTTGGTGTCCTGAGTGACCATATCGATGATCGGTTGCGTGAAGACGAACCTTGTTGTTGGGAACTCACTGCGCAGGCGTACCGCCAGGGTTTCGACCATTTCCTGTTTGCTGGCGAAACGTTTCCAAAGGTCCCTGGATTTGAGCCCGATCATCATTTCGATGCGGCTGGGCGGGAAAGGTTCGGTCCAATCTTCTGTGCGACCGACCTGCACCGAAATGAAATCTACCTCCGGGAATTCCAGCGCGATCTGTCGGATGTCTTTGCCGTATATGGCGGTTTGTTCCAGGGACGTGCCTTCAGGGAAGTTGGCCTTTACCCAGACAGGTCCTTCGTCCAGATAAGGCAGAAATTCCAGTCCGATGCGCGGAACCACCCTAACCACCACGACAGTCATGATACTGGCTATGACGATCAGTACGAGCGCGCGATTCGAAAGCAGGACCTGGAGAATCCGGTTGTAGACCCGGCGAATCCCGATGGCGATGCGGCCCTCGTGTTCTTCGTAGCCTTTGCTGAACATGATGGTGGCCAGTACCGGCACAATGAAGAGTGCGAAGAGCAGGGCGCCTACCAGGGCAAATACCATGGTGAGCGCCATTGGCCTGAACAGCAGGCCTTCGATGCTGGTCAGCGTCAGCAGGGGAAGATAAGCCGCGATGACCATCAACATGGAAAAGAAAACCGGGCGGTCCATCTCGCGTGACGCTTCCATCACGACCTTCATGACCTCGGATTTCCTTATACCGATCGGCGTTCCATTCGCGTTTAGCCTGTTCAGGCGGCCCGATCGGGTCGCTTCGCCCAGTCGCCGTGCGATGTTTTCGCCTATGATGACGGCGCCGTCCACGATGATTCCGAAGTCGATGGCACCCACGGACAACAGGCCGATGGGGATGTCGGTCAGAAACATCAGTCCAAGCGCGCACAGCAGGGAAAAAGGTATCGTGATGGCAATCAGGGTCGCCATGCCGGGTCGCCCCAGGAACAAAAGCAGCACCAGCACAACCAGCGTGATCCCAAGCAGGACGCTGTGGGCGACCGTGTGGAGGGTGCTGTCGACCAGGTGCTGCCGGTCGTAAAACGGGACTATCTGGACACCGCTCGGCAGTTCAGAGCCATTGAGTTCGGCGAGGGCGTCCTTGACACTGTAATCAATAATAAATTCGCCTGAAGGGCCTACGGGGTCCATTTGTTTTAAACCGCCATAACGGCTTCCCATTCCTGCGGCGAGAACGACGAGGCTACTGCTCATTTGGGTCATTACTCCTGTGTAATTAAAGTCAATTGAAGAGTTTACCATACGAAATGAGTGAAGTCCACAGTCTGTCGCTGCGAAAAATCTCTATGGGTGTGCGTCAATACAGTTGCCACACACCCAAACACAACCAACATCATTTATTGTAATCTTGAAGATTTTATTCAAGATTATAGTATTGGCGGGAAATATCTTTTGTTTTAAACTGAAGGCACTTTCTGAAAA
>CAZHDQ010000563.1:0-2566 GCA_964531595.1 uncultured Anaeromyxobacteraceae bacterium | reverse complement strand
GGGCTCCGCCGAGTAACGGATTTCGGAGGCGCCTGCCAATTCGTAACGATTTCCGACGCGGCCTAACGATTTTCGGAGCCGTGGGTTCGTTTCAGAACCGCCGGGACAAATCACAGCCAATAGGACAGCGCGCTGCAGGTGGCCACGTTTAGGCGTAGGACGATCCGACCAATCGTTTCACAGGCTGGACCCACCGAGTCTCCCATTCTCCAATCGCAGCGCAAGCGCTTCTCGAACATCTTCGCGAGTACCGGCTCCTCGCGATCCACGTAGTCGATGATCCGGATCTCTTTCTTGCCGGGGTGAGACCGGTCGAGCCGGCCTGCGTACTGGACCAGCGTGCCTCGCCAGGATACCGGCATGACCAGGAAGAGGGTGTCCAGCCGCGCGTCGTCGAAGCCCTCGCCGATGTAACGGCCGGTCGCCAGCAGAAGCCGCTCCTCGCTGTCCGGAATCGTTGCCAGGCGCTCCAGGACGGCCCGCTGTTCGCGGCGCCCGGTGCCCCCGTGCAGGACCACCATGTGGCGCACGAACTTCTGTAACCTGGACGCGAGGAAGTCGAGGTGACTTCGGCGCTCGGTCAGCACGATCGGCGATCGTCCCTGCGCGACCGCGGCGATCACGTCGTCCAGGATGCCCGTGTTCCTGCGCTCGTCCTGTTCGATCGCACCGTAGATAGCCTGGATCCCGGCGTCTGCAGGGCCGTCCCAACTAAACGACGTCTCCCGGCAAACGAGTCGCCGGATGAACCCGGAGGCCGACCCGGTGGGGCTCACAGTGTGCCGGATCGGGCCGCAACGCATGTGCAGGATCGGTTGATGCCCGTCGCGCCGCGCTGGCGTTGCGGTAAGGCCCACGACGTACCGCGCACGGACCGCCTTCAGCACCCGCTCGAAGCTGACCGCCGAGACGTGGTGACATTCGTCGACGATGATCTGGCCATAGCCCGCGACGAAATCAGCGACATCTGCGCCGCGGACGAGGCTCTGGATCATGGCGACGTCGAGCGACCCGTTGGGTTTCCGCTTACCCGCCCCGATCTGCCCAATGCTCTTCGCCGGGATTCCCAGGAACTTCGAAAGCTGTCGAACCCACTGGTCAAGCAGTGGCTGCCGGTGGACCAGGATCAGGGTGCTGCACCGCCGGGCCGCCACCAGGAACACCCCAGCGACGGTCTTCCCCGAACCGGGCGGCGCGACCAGGACGCCGTCGTCGTGGGCAAGGATCTTCTGGATGGCTTCGTTTTGGGCAGAACTCAGCGTGCCCTGGAAGGTGTAATCGGTTGGTTGGCCTGGCTCGCGCAGGTCCTCGAGTGCGAACTGCGAGCCGTTGGCTGCGAAGAACGCGCGCACTGCGTCCAAACATCCGCGAGGCATCGCCAAGTGTTCCGGCAGTTCTTCTGCGCAAGCAATGACCCGCGGGATCCTAGCCGTGGACAAGCGCATCCGCTCATGCTTGAAGAACTCCGGGTTCTGGAACGCCGCAATCCGCTTCAGGCGCATGATGGCAAGAGGGGAAAGACCCCGGGTCTCAACGAAAATCTGCTGTCGGAAAACGCCCTCGACACGTGGAGGCAACTCGATCGGCCTGTCGGCTGGCTGGCCGGAAGGGGGGCGCTCCCACGGCGTAGCCTCGTCTTCGAAGTCCGGAGCAGCGCGTACACCGAGGACTCGACCGGATCGTGTCGCCTCCTGCACCAGGAGGTCAAGCTGGCCGGGGTTGATGCGAATGAGAGACGCGAGGAAGTCCCACTGGTTGTCACAGGGACGCATCGTCTCGTCGAGGAATACGCTGTACTCACGCGAGCGGGCTTCCTTCTGCAACGGCAGCGCGATGAGGTTCCCGAAACCGCCCTTCGGCATGGTGTCCTGGTTGGGAAACAGGCGGTCGTACGACTTGAACCCGATGCCCGGCCGCCGGTCCAGGGTCTCGGTCAACAGGAAGCTGCCCAGTTTCCGGGCGACGAAAGCCGGGGTCGGTGTCTCGAAGAAGAACCAGGCATGCCCCCCGTTTCCGGAGCGCGACCGCTCAAGCGCCACTGCGAGGCCGTGGGATTGGCACGTTTCGCGGAACGCCACGATATCGTCCAGCCAGGATGGGCCATCGAAGTCCGCCGCCAGGAACCAGCAGGTCTCGTCGGGGAGAAGGGGATACACCCCGAGCACGTGTTTTCCGAGCAGATGGTTCTGGACGACATCGTCCGTGAGCGGCAGCAGGATGCGGTCAGTGCAATCCCCGCACTTGACGACGGGCTTGCGGCAGACACCGCGGGCCCATTCGTTCGCGCAAGCCGGGGCATAGCCGGACCTGCCGTTCTTGCCCTCCCATCGGCGCGCAAAAACGTCGTCGCGGCCCCGGAACAGCGATCGGAACAGCTCGATCTTCGCGGCGGTCGACAGGGATGGCCGTATCGGGTGTGCGGGTATCGGCAGGGAATCCATCATCGCAAGAAGTTCCCGAACCCCGGAAAGTCGGCCTCTTACCCGTTCTTCCTCTCTGGCGAGTTCCGCCAGACGCTCTTCCAGGCGCTGGGCTTCATCGAGTAGTGCGCGACGGTCTGGCATCT
>CAZHDQ010000562.1:0-2574 GCA_964531595.1 uncultured Anaeromyxobacteraceae bacterium | reverse complement strand
ACCCGGCAACCGGCGAGTTCTCGGTCTCGCCCAAATGCCCGGACATCGGGTGCCTCCTGGGCACCTGCGACCCCGCCGATGGTTCCTGCACCTGGGAATCGCAGTACCAGGGCGCCTGCGATGACCTGAATCCTTGCACGCAGGACGTGTGCGACCTGCTCGGAGCGTGCACGCACGACACCGCACCGCTCGAGAATGCGTCCTGCGACGACGGAGCGGTCTGCACCACGGGGGATCAGTGCGGCGCCGGCGTTTGCACTGCCACGGACACGATTGCCTGCGGTCCCTGTGCTTCATTGCTGAATGTGCCCAACCTCCGCCTGACAACCTTCTGGGTCACGCCCGATGGCCACCCTGAAGACGGTCTGAACGTCGATGGCCAGGAGACCTGCTCGCCGGAAGCCGCTTGTTCCGAAGGCGTGGACAACAATCTCGGTCCGATCGTGGCCCTGCTGGATGGTGGCGTCCAGGATGCGCTGGATGAGAACAGTGCCGTCGTTCTCTTTCGGGCCATCGGCGATGTGACGCCGGGTTCCGAATTCCAATTCGCCGTGACCGAGGGCTCGTTCGAGACCTGCGGCGAATCACCCTGCTATCGCGTGAAGGCCCATTCCCTGAACCACGACTGCAATCCCGCCTGGGTCCTGACCGACGCCACCGTCACCGACTACGACAGCCTGACCCAGACCGGAACCCTGATCGCCGGTGGACCGAACTCTGCGATCTGGATTCGCCTGCCAATCCCCTATGGGGGGAGTGTGGTCGAGTTGACCCTGCGGAATGCCCGGATTCGTGCGTCAGCCACCCTGTCCTTTGAAGGTGGAGCCCAGATCGTTGGCCTCGCGGGCATCATGGCCGGCGCGGTGAACAAGAACGAGGTCCTCGCCAATGCCGAGAAGTTGGATCCCGCTTGGCTGCCGGTGCCGCTGGAGGATCTTCTCGATCTCCTCGACCTGATGCTTGTCCCGGACATCGATTTCGACGGAGACGGCATCGCCGAAGCAGTCAGCCTGTCCGCGCATTTCACCGCGGAACCGGTCATCGTCGATTCGACCTTGGCGCAGTAGCGCGTGAGGCGGCAATGGACAACGGGCCAACGGCCTTCGAGAGGTGTCAGATGAACGTGTCGAAGAAACTTCCGTGGTTCCCTGCTCGTCTTCCCTTCCTGGCGATGGCACTGCTACTGGTGCCGCTGGGAATCCAGATCGCACACGCGAGCGAGTTCTGCAGTGGGCTGCCGAACGGCACCATTTGCGACGATGGCAATCCGGGCACGATCCTCGACCGATGCGATAACGGCGCATGCAACGGTGAAGACAGATGCCCCCAGCCGGAGAACAAGTGCATCTACGCGGAGTACGATGGCCACGGCGGCTGTCGGAATGTGGCGTACGTCACGGGGACAATCTGCCAGAAACCCTGCCACGAGGAGGGATTCTGCGACGGTCAAGGAGAATGCATCGCGGATGTGGATAACAGCCGCGTCGAAGGATGCGGAACTGCGAGTTACTGCGCTGGCTTCACCTGTTTGGACGGGGGGTGCGCGGCTGTTCCGCTGAATGACGGTGCCCTATGCACCGCCAACGAGGCTGACCATCCATGCGCAGCGGATGATGCGGTTTTCAAGTGCCAAGACGGCGAATGCTTGCCTGATGATTTCAGGATTGGTTCATGCGACCCATCTGACGATTGCGTCGTCGCAGCAGAATGCCAACCCGACGGACAGTGCATTGGGATCCGCATCGATTGCCCACCAATCGCTTGCCACGAGAACATCTGCGATGGAGCGGGTGGGTGCGATGCTGAACCCCTCGTTGCAGGAGCGTCGTGTCAACTTGATGGCAACTCCGATCCGTGTCTCCGTGGGGAATGCGACGGCGCGGGTAACTGCATCGCGGAAGTGGACCCTGTCTGCGAACAGATGCCGATGGCGACATCGTCGTTGGATGGATCCCATGGCTGGGGTTCGGGGTGCGCCGCAGGCGCTTCCATGAAGGGACATGGAACTGCCTGCCTCCTGTTCGTCCTCGGGTTTCTGGCCCTGATGTTCATCGTCAGGCGCCGCACCCGCGGTCGCGCGATCATCGCATCTATGATGCTGCTCGCCTTGGCGGTCCCCTCGGAAGCCTTCGCCCAGACGACGACGGCGTCAACCCACCCTTCGTGGTTCTGGGGGCGTGACGCTGCGCCCCGAAGCACCAGTCCGTCGCTGATCATCGGTCGCGGAATCGTCGCGGTGCCAGCCGTTGGTCATCGATTCGGCATCGGATTGACCGGGGAGTACTTCTCCGAGAACGGCCGCGATGTGTTCTCTTCGAACCAGTCGATCGACGGGGAGGTCGCCTTCTTCAAACGACGTCTTTCCATCGGACTGGGCGTCAGGACCAACGTGTTGGACGTCACCACCACCGCGTTCGCCGTTCGGTCGGTGGACCTTGGCCTGAAGATCGCCCTTGTGCCGGACAGTTCGGGCAGCGGTGTGGTTGCGTTCGTCCGAACCGGGGTCGCGAATCTCCATCCGACCGGTGCCTACACGGATGCAGTACCACGTGGGGCTCGGGGCCTTGGCGTCAT
>CAZHDQ010000561.1:0-2575 GCA_964531595.1 uncultured Anaeromyxobacteraceae bacterium | reverse complement strand
TAACAACCGGTTCAGGCACATCTGCGGCAATCGCACCAAACGCGGCCGTTAAAGGCGTCGAGGGCGGCATCTCGGACGACGCGGTTTCCAGTTCCACCTCGATGGGCGCCGCGGCGTCAGGCAGCGCCGGCCGGTTGACCATGGTCGCAGCGTCGCGCAACCCGCCACCTTCCGGTCGCAATTCCAATGCCTCGTAACCCGACGTACCGCCGCGCCCGACAGGAACCGAGGCCGTCGCATCCCCCCTGGAGACAGGTCGTTCGTCCGCATCCAGCGTGAACGACACACTGAACGCCCCGAAGGTCAATTCCGCCCCGTCCTCAAGTTCCGCTTCCTTGACTCGGCGCCTGTTGCACCAGGTCCCGTTGGCGCTGTCCAGATCGCGAACGCGGTACACACCGTCCGACCAGCAGACCTTGCCATGCACCCTGGAAACCGTGTTGTTCTTGATGCGCAACTGGCATTCCGCGTTGCGCCCCACCAGGACTTCGGGCTGGTCTGGCCCGACCTTCACCACCCGATCGCAACCTTCCTCGTCGCAGTAGCGTAATGTCGCCACGGATGCCTCCCTTGGCGGTGTCCTAGCGCCTGACCCGGATTGCTCGGAACGGGCCGATGTACGAACCGGCGGCGTCCTCGACCTGCCCGGCAAGCACGTCTTGCCCGAATTCCCCCACGAACTGCATCGGCCTGACCATCCGATCGCACGACGCGGCCTGGGCCTCCACGTCCATCTTGAACGAAACTCTGCCATCTTTTTCAGACAGCGCGCACACCGCCAGCAGCAATTCTCCGCCGTCGTGCCACTTCAACATCGCGAACGGCTTGTCCTCGACCAGATTCAGATCGAACTCGTAGAACCGTGCCTCTCCGATTCCCCCTGAAGCGGTCCACGCATCGCGGCTCCCCGCACTGCAGGCGCAAAGCAGGAGCATCGCGCCCAGAATCACCGGCAGAAACGAAAATCCAGACGACCGGAAACGGTCTTTAATCAGCATCGCCATTGTCGCACTCCATCAGTCGGACTTCCTCGGTGATGGTACTGGCGTTCCAGCGGCCGTGCAAGCACGCTTGCCGTACCTCCCCGCCTCGGCTATCCTGCGTGTTCGGAGGCTGAACCCTATCTCGGAGGTACCCATGTCCCAGGCAATCAAGGATCTGGAACCACGGCTTCTCTTCCAGCATTTCGAAGCGCTGGTGGCTATTCCTCGAGGCTCCAAATTCGAGGATGCCGCTCGGCAGTACGTCGTCGACTGGGCCCGCGAAAAGGGCCTGGATTGTCGCGTTGACGCGATCGGGAATGTCGCGGTGGCTGTGCCTGCGACCCCAGGGCACGAGGCAGCCCCTACAGTCGTCTTGCAGGGACACCTGGACATTGTTTGGGAAAAGCATTCGCACATTCCACTCGACTTCCATAAAGACCCGATCCCGGCCTACGTCGATGGCGACCACATCCGAACCCGCGGAACGACGCTGGGCGCAGACAACGGCATCGGCGTGGCGGCGGCAATGGCAATCGCCGAGGATTCGAACGCGGTACACGGCCCGGTCGAGATCCTGTGTACGATCGACGAAGAAACCGGCATGACCGGGGCCTTCAACCTGGATCCGGGCATCATCAAGGGCAGGATCATGCTGAATCTGGACAGCGAGGACGAGGGCACGATCTTCGTTGGCTGTGCCGGCGGCGGCGACTCGTCCCTGTCGATTCCCATCACCCGCACCCCCGCCCCCGACGGTTTCGTGTCGCGCACCCTGAAGGTCGCTGGATTGTTGGGCGGCCACTCGGGCCTGGAGATCGCCAAGGCGCGCGGCAACGCAATCAAGGTTTTAGCCCGGGCTCTGGCGTCCGCAGGGGTGCTGGACGGGGATATCCGGCTTTCGTGCATCCAAAGCGGTAGCAAGCGCAATGCCATTCCCCGCGAGGGATCAGCCTGCGTCTGGATGTCTCCTGACCACCTGTCCGGGTTCGCCCAGGCGATCGCGTCCTTCCAGAAGGCCATGCGCCTGGAATTGGGCAAGGCCGATCCGGGCGTAGAACTGACCATCGTAGACGATCACTGCACGGACGCGCCGATGGACCAGGGGGCGACGCTGATCCGCCTGCTGCTCGCCCTGCCACACGGGCCGCTGGTGATGAACCAGGATCTGCTGGGCCTGGTCGATACCTCCACGAACCTGGCCATCGTCGGGATCGAGGACGAAGTTGCGAAGGTGCTTTGCAACAGTCGGTCGTCTGTCGCGACCGCGATGGAATCCGTGCGCCAGGGCATGAAAGCTGCGGTCGAACTGGCCGGCGGAACGGCCGAATTGTTCGGTGATTATCCCGGTTGGCGACCGAACCTGGACTCGAAGATCCTGGCCATCGCCAAGGCCGTATGGCACGAGCGGACTGGAAAAGACCCCGACGTCACCGCCATCCACGCCGGCCTGGAATGCGGCGTCATCGGCGAGCGGGCAACCGGCATGGACACGATTTCGTTCGGCCCGGACATCCGGGGGGCCCACAGCCCCGACGAACACGTGTCGATTTCGTCAACCGCACGTTTCTACGACTACCTGAAGGCCATCCTGG
>CAZHDQ010000560.1:0-2580 GCA_964531595.1 uncultured Anaeromyxobacteraceae bacterium | reverse complement strand
GATTCTCGCAGGAAGTGAGTTTTCAATTGCAGTTCGCCCCGCGGCACCAGTTCCAGGTAGCCTGCGGCCCCGCCGTCGATCTGCCGGATCCGGCCGATCTCCGAGAATCCGTCCTTGTTGGCGTCCCAGGCATCCCGATGTGTGGCTCCGGCAAACACGTGCAGCGACATTCGGCGATCCTGGCTGGTCAATCCGCCACTTGCCGACACCCGGTAGTCACCTTGGGGCCCGGCCTGCCCGACGCCAAGCCCGGCACCTCTGACGTGGATGTCTCCGAAGTTACGGGTCGGTTTGCGCGTGATGATATTGACGACGCCGCCTACCGCGTTGCCGCCGTAAAGCGCGGAACCGCCGCCCTTGATGATCTCGACGCGTTCGATCATCTCCTCGGGCATCTGTTCGGTGATGTACACACTGGCCAGCGACGATACCACCGGCCGGCCGTCGACCAGGATCTGGGTGTACTGGCCCTCCAGGCCGTTCATTCGGATCTGGGTGAACCCGCAGTTCTGGCAGTTCGTTTCGACGCGGACGCCGGTCTGCTGCTCCAGCGTGTCGGCCAAGTTTCGGGCGTGTCGTCCCTCGATTTCGGCGCGGGCGACGACCTGCGTTCGGACCGGCGTCTCCTGGGCCAATCTCTCGGTCCTGGTTCCCGTGACGACCACGTCACCGATGGGATATTCGAGCATCAGTTCGATTCCCGAAATCGCAGCGTCTTTGTCCAATTCGACATCCTCTTCCAGGGTCTCGAAGGGGGCGGCGCTGGCGAAAATGGTGGTGGAACCCGCAGGTGCGGCGAATCGGGCGATGCCCTCGCCGTCGGTTGTGACATCGATGCCGGCATCGGGGATCTGGAAGCGCGCCCCTGCGACGGGGCTGCCCATCGGGTCCAAGACCACTGCCTCGAAGGACAGCGTGTCCTCGGCTTGCCCAGGTATTTCTGATTCGGTCTCGCCAGGGACGCCCGGATGTATTGGTTGTTGAGCTGCGGCCGCTACGGACATGGCTAGGATGGCCGGGACCAAAAACAGGACTTTAGTATTCACGAGGTTCACCTCGGTTGTTGTTTCAGCCAAGTTCGTAACGAAGAACCACGCTTGTTTTCAGGGAATGTGCGCCGATCTGCTTGGGGCGATGAATTTTTCCGGAAAGTGAGGCGACGGTTTGAAGTGCCGCCCTATCCAGCAGGTCATTTCCCGAGGACCGCTTGACTCGGACGTCGGTAAACGTGCCGTCTGGGTGAACGACGAAAGACAGAGATACGGCGCCCGCTGCTCCCATGCGCTGGGCGGCCAGCGGGTACACTTTCCGCAAACCCAGTTCCTCGCGGATTTTTTGCAGGTACTCGCGAGTTAACTGCGCAACGTCCACTCGGGGCGCCGGCGGTGGGGGCGGAGGCGGCTTGGGGGCCTGGATCGCGAATGCCCCGGACGCCTCTCCCGGTAGGTCGAAGCCACCGGAGTCGCCTTCCTCGGCGGCCCAGTTGCTTCCTGCCCCCTCGATCATCACGACGTGGGCAGGGCGTAACGGTTTGGCTTCCTTGACGCGTGCCTGTCGAACGATCTGTTTGGGCTTGGGCTCCTCTTTGCGGCCGAACTTCAGGCGTTCGTGTCTCAGTGGATCCGGGTTGTCTTCCCTGATCTTTAAAAGATCCGGTGTTTTCTGCGGAGTTACTTCGGTGGCGATTCGCATCGGTCGGGCGACAGGTGCCCTCGAACGGCTGCGGACTGTGGGTTCCCAGACCAAGCCAGAGACGACCATCAGGGTCATCGCCAGGAACGCGGCTACGACGACGGATGCGGCAAAGCGTCCGCTTCCGAGCGTGGCCAGGCGCCGCCGCGGCAGTCTTTGGGGCTGCTGTACTTGGAAAAACAGGCTTACCGGTCCCTGGTCCAACATGCCCCAGTCGCCGGGAGCTAGCACGATTTCGCCCACCCGGGCGTCATTTTCCCGGTCGGTTGCAGGAGGCAGTGACTGGGCTTGGCCGGCCAGGCAGCTCATTCCCGACAGGCCCTCAGCCAGTAGCAGGCGCCATCCGTCGCGTCTGTCACGTCGAAACAATGGAGCGTCGCCTTCCCCGAGTCCCGGGATCGCGAGGTCGTAAAATGGTCCGCCTCGTGCGAATCCGGCTTCGACATCGTCGATGGTGGCTTCGCGAACCAAGGTGTCGCGCCAGATAATGGCAATCCTGAGCATTGAATACTTTCGCTTTCTAGGCATGGTTCCAACTCCAAGGCCCGTCGGGTCGAGCAGTCTTGCGCGGTCGCAAACAACTGTCCGGATGTGCCAGCCACTTTTCGGTGGTAGACCCTTGTGTTATGCGGACTGGAGATGGATTGGTGGGGAATTCTTCGGCGCGACGTGGATGCGGGAACCGTATTCGCAGCAAGGCGGGGCGTAGGCTAGGGTGCGTACATCGGCAGAGTCCGTGGAATTAACCGCGAAAATCGGGCCCTCGAACAGCGAACCGGCGTGGACAAAATCCGGGACGAAGCACGCAGAAACGTCTGTCGCGTTCGGGATTTGCTCATGGACGCCCCTGCGGGTGTCGCAAGACCCCGGATCGACCGGTCTTTCCGA
>CAZHDQ010000559.1:0-2580 GCA_964531595.1 uncultured Anaeromyxobacteraceae bacterium | reverse complement strand
CCCAACTGATCCACACTGGCTGAGAACGGATGTGTCGAAAACGTCACCTCGCGGGACGCCAAACGGACCTCCGGACGCACCAATCGCGGGTCGAGGATGGCCCGGAAGGTCGTTTCGACCGGCCATTCCCGCTCGGGACGAAACAGCAGTCGATAGTCGTCGACCCATTCCCAGGTGCCCGGCCACTCCGGCTCCAGGCGGACGTGCTTCGAAACAGCCTTCCCAAGCGACTCCAGCGGTGCCGCAACAGCGTCGAACTGCAGTCGCAGCGGGTCCGGCGAGGTCGCATCCGCTGCCATCGGCGCAGCCCCGGACCATGTGACGCCAACGAGCGTCGGTGCCGGCAGCGCCCGATACCATGCCACGCCGAACCAAACTCCAACGGCGGCGGACACCACCAAGACCGCAATCACGGCCGAAATGACCGGCCGGGATCGGGCGCTGGCGACCGTGCGGCCAGCGACACCCCGAACCGCCCGGCCGGTGGCGAGTCCCCAAGGCGGCGGCGCCCATGACCACTGACCAGCGACCTGACGCAGGACGTGCCGCACCCGTTCGGGGAAGGACATGGCTACCTCTTTTTCGCGAGTACTGATTAGGTCCGATCTCCGAGCATACGCGCACGAGTCGACCCGTCCAAGGAGACGTACAAGTAATCAACATTAAACGATCATATATTTGAGTAGTCACCAGACAATCGGGCCACATGCGCGACAGAGCGGTTCAATAACTGATGGACGAGACGTCGGCGGTGGGTTCGGGGAATCCCAAGCTGCCCAGCCTTTCCAGAATCCATTTCGCCAGCAGTGCAGCCCCGCAGCGTTGAGGTGCGGATCTGAAGGAGGGTTGTTTACGAACCACGCGACCGAACCCCGCGTCTGGTAGAATGACGGGTGACATGCGCCCGCGCGAATTCGCCTGGGTGCGTACAGCCAGCGATACGAGGCGAGTGATGGGATCCGCAGGCGAAAAGCGCTCCGAGGACCAGGCCTTGGTGCTTGGGATCGACCCTGACCGGTCGGAGACCTTCATCCTGCGCCGCCGCGGCAAAAAGGTCGAAACCGGCATCGTGCGCCCGCTCCAGGAAGGCAAGCCGATCCTTGGCGACATCGTCCGGCTCAAGCCACACCCCGAGTTTCCGCCGCTTTGCGAGGTCGAAACGCTGTTGAAGCACCCTGACCCGCCGGCGCAGTCGCCGCATCGCGCGGGTCCACCTATGGTGTCCACCGAGGCGTACCGGCGAGGCTGGGAACAGGTGTTTGGCGCCCCCATCCCGCCGAGTGAAGAAGTGAATTGAGCCCCGGTGCTACTCTCACGCATCTGGTGCGCCCTACGCGCGCCGCGTCTGCTACAATCCCGCCGATGAACGTGTTGGGCATCGAAAGTTCGTGCGACGAAACAGCGGCGGCGGTCGTGACAGACGGCTGCGGGGTGCGATCGTCGGTTATCTGGTCACAGATCGCGGTCCACGCCCCATACGGGGGCGTCGTTCCCGAAATCGCCTCGCGCAACCACCTGCAAGCGATCGTGCCGGTCGTCGAACAGGCATTGTCAGACGCCGGCATGACGCTTCGAGATGTCGACGGGCTGGCGGTGACCATTGGCCCGGGCCTGATCGGTTCGTTGCTGGTCGGCGTACAGTTCGCGAAGGCGCTGGCGTTGGGAACGAGGCTGCCAATCGTCGGCGTCAACCACCTGGAGGCCCACTTCATGGCGGCCTTCCTGGTCGAGGACCGCGAACCGCCGCGATTTCCCTTCGTCGCGCTAGCCGTGTCGGGCGGGCATACCAGCCTGTACCGGGTGGACGACTTCGGCCAATTCACGCTGCTTGGCCGCACGCTGGATGACGCGGCCGGCGAGGCGTTCGACAAGGCGGCCGCTGTGCTGGGCCTGCCTTACCCAGGCGGCGTGGCGATCGACCGCGTAGCCGAGGGCCGGGACCCGGGGACTGTCCGGTTCCCCCGGTCGATGATCAGAGAACCCGGTTTCAACATGAGCTTTTCGGGGCTGAAGACCGCGCTGCGCCGACACGTCCAGACGCTGGACCACGTGCCCGACGAAGACGAAGTCGCCGATATCGCTGCGGCATTTCGGGAGGCGGTCGTCGATGTGCTGGTCGCCCGGACGCTGGCCGCTGCGACCGCAACCGGGGTCCGCGACGTCGTCATCGCCGGCGGGGTGGCCGCGAACCGGCGCCTGCGCTCCCGGATGGGCGAGGAAACCGCCAGGGCCGGCCTGACGCTGCACGCCGTCCCGCTGACGCTTTGTACCGACAACGCCGCGATGATCGCCGGACTGGGACATCAGTACCTGTTCGGCCCGCTCGCGGACGCCGCCTGCCCCCGGGGCCTTTCGATGGACCCGTTCATTCGGATGGCCGCCGCGGGCGGTTGACGCCCCCGCGGCCCGGACCAGGAGGCCGACTCGCCGTGACATCCAACCCAAACGATCGCTTGCCCCTGCCGCCGCCCAGGAAATCGCTGGGCCAGGTGTTTTTGGCCAGCGGTCGAGTGATCCATCGGATCGTTTCGGCCCTAGCTGCGGGGCCTAAAGACACCATCATCTAGAGCTGCCCATGAC
>CAZHDQ010000558.1:0-2598 GCA_964531595.1 uncultured Anaeromyxobacteraceae bacterium | reverse complement strand
CCATAGGTGCCTCGAATACGTCCTTCCCGTCCTCACGGACCACGTCCCTCCGACCCAGGCTGTGGATTACGGCCGCACATTCCAGCTTGCACCAGGGCGGTTTTGTGCTAATCTTCGCCCGCTTTGTTTTGCCTCGGGGCGTAGCGCAGTCTGGTTAGCGCACTTGACTGGGGGTCAAGGAGTCGGAGGTTCAAATCCTCTCGCCCCGACCGATGAGAGCCCGCGTCGTCGAGGGAGAAATCCCAAGGACGACGCGGGCTTTCGTGTTTTCGGTCGCGCCGATCCCCGCCTGGTCAGCCCCGCGAGACGAAATGCGAGACGAAATCCGCCCCGCTTTGGGGTCCGTCCCGCGACCCGAGGTCTGCTGCGCCCGGCCCCTCCGGGCGCCAGGGTCGTTGCCGACCGGAACCCCGACCCCGACGCCGGGCACTCCAGCTACGCCTTCAGCCGTGAACCCGGTCGTCGCCTCCCTGGCATCCCGGATGGACTCGGGCTCGCGACGACCCGTGCCGCGCGACGGACCCCTGGCCTCGTCCGCGCCTTCAACGATCACCCGCAACGCCTGCCGCCGCTCCGGGGCGCCCACGTAGTGGCGCTTCGCCGTCTTGCCCCGGTCTCCATGACCCAACTCGACGCCGATCATCGCCAAGCGCAAGGTTCAGCCATCGAGTGGCTTTCGGGGCATCGCCCGCCTGATTTGGGGTCGGGCGCCGACGGGGGACTCCAAAGAACCGTTGTACCGAGGCGGGATGCAGTTGCCGGGTAGTGGGCGTGCCAACATCTTGTTGAAAGACGGGCAGCCGTACCTGGGCTGGCCGTTCTCCTCGGGTGCATCGCCCCTCCTGTGGTAAGGTAACCGATAGGGCGATCTACACCGAGGGGCTCACCCACATGCGGATTTCGGAGTTCTGGCCGTTTGCTTTCGCGGCGTTTAAGCTGCGGCGCGGTGTTTCACGAGAACCAGCGCCCGGTCCTATCCCTGAACACGCGCCAGCCGTTCGCGTCGCCAGCCAAGTCAAACCAGCGGGTCAGTAGTTCCCGGACGAGGTCCGTGGACGAGGCATCATCTAATACGGCATTCCAAAAGATCGGCCCCGTGTCCAGGGGCAGTTCGGTAACGGGGTTGCCGAATGCCTTTGCGTGGGCCAGTGCCAAGTCACCGGGGCCGGTCAGCAGGATCGGTGTCGACGAAAACAGCGAGACTCGCCCTGTAGCGCCACCCACGATTCCGAGTTCGGTCGTGGCATGCTGGCACAGCCTCGCCACCGACAAGACGAATTCGGCCACCACCATCGACGGAATCGCCACGGCCTGTTGGCCCATTCGAGTCGTCAACGGCTTTGCGTCCATTTCATGGCTCCAGGCGCCCCACACCGTGCCATTCCGGCGAACCTCCACGACCCTAAACAGGGGCCGGTATCGACCCAGCACGACCCGATCCTTCGGCGTCTCGGGCCGCCAGTGGGGCCAGAGTGCGAACGTGAATCCGCTTCGGCGAAGGCCGAGAGGCGTTTCCGAACTGAGGCTCTCGACGAGGCGCTTGCGGGCCTCGGTCCATTCCGTTTCGGTGAGTCGTGGCCCCGGTCCCGGCTGGAAGCCGACGAAGAGTGCAGGCGCTTTGGCACTTGCCCCTGCACTTGCGCATTCGATCCCGCCCCGAAACTCCTCCTCGGAACGCACCAGGGGGTCGGAATCACCGTCCTTCCCACGATTGCGTGCGAACGCCTCGCCGACCGAAAGGGCCCTGCGATGGGCTCCCTCACGCACCCAGAAGGTCGCGGTATTCCCGTGACGCAGCGCATGAGGACCTTCCGGGGATTTTTGCACCCCGACACGGACCAGGGACGTCCCGGCTGGCGTGCGGACGATCGAGACATCGATGGTCCCCGAGGACGGCGACGGGTCGATCCGCGACGGGATGGCCTGCTCCAGGCGGTCCTTCAGGACGTGAGGTTCCGCCACACCGGGCTCCGCAACGGCCATCGATTCTGGACCGGGCGCGCCGACCCCGACCACGACCTCTCCGCCGTCGGTGTTCAGGAACGCGACCACCGCGGCCAGGATGCCGTCCAGAGAGGCCTCCTGCAACTTGAATTCGTGCCGAAGGTCCTCGATCTCTCCGAGGTACGAACGGAGTCCTTCGCTCATGCTTCGAGTCCTCCCTTCAACACCTGGACCGGCCAGCACAGGAACCGCCACAGGGGCTCGGTCCGAATGGTGACTGCGCCGATAGTGACAAAACGAGGGACGGGCTGGCGCGTAACTCGGATCAGCGTTCGCAATCCGAATTTCGCCGCGACCCGGGCCGCTCGTTCGTCGTCGGCCGAGTCGGCGGGTCGATCCATGTGTTTCATCTCGATCCCAACGGATTCGAGTTCAGGATGCCGGACGACGAAATCGATTTCGTTGCCGGCCCTCGCGTACGTGACCTCAAGACCTGGCAACTCTAGCCTGGCTGAGGCCAGGTGGACAGCAGCAGCCGACTCGACAAGGTAGCCTCGGTACTGCGATTCGGAACGCTCCTTCTCAGTCAGGTGCGCATCCGCAATCCCAGGGGCGGCGACCACCCATTTAGGAGGATTCCGGGCGTGAGTGGCC
>CAZHDQ010000557.1:0-2600 GCA_964531595.1 uncultured Anaeromyxobacteraceae bacterium | reverse complement strand
GTGGTCCTGCGGCTGGGACATCGCCGCCATGCCCCCGGTGCCGGCGTGCTAGGATTCAGTGGGCGGTTCGGGGAAACGGCGATGCCCGGCTCGAAGGTGCGCTGGCATGGGGTCTTGATCGGGGTGCAGCCGCGCATCCGGTTGACACGGTCGTTCGACGAACGGAGCCATGCCTATCAGGGATACGTCCTGCGACTGATGGGCTGGATGGGCGACCGGGAGGGCGAGTTCTGCGTTGCGATCGGGGCAGGGGCGCTCGCGAAGCACCGTTTTCGCGTCGGAGATGCGGCTAGTGGTGAGGGGGAACCGGTTCCGGACCCGCGCCTGGAGACTGCGGACCTGTACAAGGCGAGTGCGCTGAAGGTCGTGGCCCGGTGCGAGAGCGAGCCGCCGAACATGCCTCCGTGGCGCGGCGTCTGCCCGGAACTGCCGGTCTATCGCCAGCGGGGGCACCGCCGGCTTGACGCGCGGACCTACGACACGAAGTGCACCTCGTGCCAGTGGGGTTGCCGCATGGCGGTCGAGATGATTGTGGACCACTGGAACCCGAGCCAGCGTCGCTACCGGACCGAGACGTTCTGCTACGGCCCGAGGGCGTGTCCTCTGTACCGTGCCGGTCCGACCCGGAAGGTGCCCGGGAGGAAGGGCATGTCCTGGGAGGAAGGGGACTGGGTGGACGAGGACGCGGTGGCACACCGGGGACCTGACGAGTAGGAAGGAAAGCGAACCGATGGCAAGAGGAGTCGATAGGGAGCGGCATCGGCGGCGCCTTGAGCACCCGCTCGACGAGCCTGAGGCCGAGCCCGCCATGATCGAGGCAATGGTGAAGGTCCAGCAAGGCATCGTGCTGCCAGCCGCCCTGGTCGATGCCTGCGACGCGATGAGGCCGCTGCTTCGAGAGGCACTGGTCATGGCGACCAGCCTGGGCTCGGTGCCGGACATCGACGAGTTGCGTTCCATCGTGGGGGTCCATCCTTCCGGCAGCGCCCGCGAAACGGTGCTGAGGAAGGCGGAACTTCCTGATCCCGCCGAGGCACTGGACATGATGCATGCTGGGCTGCGTTGGTACGCGGCGGCGTGGGCGTCGGTGCCTCTGCCACGCCGGATGTACCCGGAACATCCGTACCGGGACGATTTGCGTCTGGCGCAACGTCTGGCGGATCTTGCCGGCGAGCTGGGGGGCCGTTGTGCGGACGTGGTCCGGCTTGGCGCCGAGGTGCGGGCCAGGGCAGAGGGCGCCGATTGGGAGATGGACCGGCCGCAACGTCTGATGCCGAAGGAAAGGACCGCGAAGGGTTTGAACCGAGGTCCCTTCATGCGGGTCGGTAGCGCGGTGGCATCCGAGGCCATCGCGGCGCTGACGGCGTCGGACCAGGACTTCCCGCCATGGTCCAATTCGGAACTGGCCGCGCTGTTCCGGGTTATCGAGATCGACTGGCTTGCCACGGAGGATCGTGTCCGGTTCTTCCGCAATCAGAAGAACCGGCAGCGCGCGACGAACGCCCCGGGGAAGCACCCGGAAGGGCGGGATCGCGGGGGTGCGTGATTCCCGGTCCTGTCCGCCCGGAATGCTCACGGGTGGAAGATCCATCGGAAACCTGCCGAAAATGCCTACTTTGACGGGCACTTATACCGCATCTAACCTCTGTCTGTGGGTGCCGCTCTGAAGCAGCGGCGACAGATGGAGGTACGACCATGGAGACGCAAGCCCCAAGGGCCATTGGCCCGCTGCTGACCACGCGCGAAGCAGCGATGCGGATGAGGGTCTCCCGAGACTATCTCATCAATCTCTCCCTCCGGGGGGAGATCGCAAGTATCAAGCTCGGCACGCGACCGGGCGAGCGCGGCGGGCGACGGCTCTTTCCGGCATCCGAGATTGACGACTGGGTCAGCCGCAACCTGCGAGCGGAGTAACCGGGATGGGCCGCCGGTCGGACATGTGGGTCGATGCGACGGTTCGGTCGCCGTGCCCGGTGTGCGGGGCGACGCACTTCTGCTCGTGGTCCCGGGACGGCAGGACCCACATCTGTCGCCACGAGTCGGTCTGGAACTGCATCCTGCCCAGCGACAATCCGCGTTGAGCGTCGCACGATCGTACTTGACGCCGGGCACAGACCTGTTGCCGGATGACACGCCCCCGGCTGTCGCCCATCAGGAGTTCCAGAGGGCGTTCGGGCTCAGTGCTCAACAGCCGGAGCGAGTGGTATTTGATCCCACCCGCCAAGCACTAATCGTGTCCGATGAGTTCGCCCGGGCGAAGGGTGGCGCTCTGAAGTTCAAGAACGCGGGCCACGTGCGCTACATCCGCTGCTACCCGCGGATGCTGACGGATCCCGACGAGATCTGGCTGACTCCGATGCGGTTCGGTGACGGACGAATTGAACTGCGCCGTCGATACATCCGCATCTTCAAGACGCCGGACCACGAACGTGTCGGGGTTGGCATGATCATGGAGTTCTCGGGCAGCAGATGGATCGGCACAAGCGCCTTTGGTCCCGAGAAGTTCGACTACATGGACAATCGGATGCGGAAGGGGGTGCTACTGCATGCGAGGAATTGAGGGCAACGGCTGGCGGAGATCCACCCGCACAACCGCGCTG
>CAZHDQ010000556.1:0-2615 GCA_964531595.1 uncultured Anaeromyxobacteraceae bacterium | reverse complement strand
GCGCGCCATGCTGGATGGGAACCCGAATAATCGAAGTGCCCGTGTCGATGGGCAAAGCACGACGGAACCGCTTCGGGGCACCATTCTTGCCCTACGACATGCCTGGGTTGCGCGGCGGCGTGTGATACCGCACGGCCACCGCGTGCATCGAGGGTGTCCAAGGGGCGTCCCAGGGCCGACAGACAGGAGCATTACATGAGAGTTGCAATCACCGGGGCGACCGGTCACGTCGGGGCAAACGTGGTCCGGGAACTCCTGGCACAGGGCTGGAACGTGCGCGCATTACACCGCGAAAACGTGACTGCCCTGATTGGTCTGGACGTGGAGCGGGTGAAAGGCGACGTCCGTGACCTCGAATCGTTGCGGCCGCTGGTCGACGGCGCCGATCTGGTATTCAACCTGGCCGCTCTGATCTCGCTGGAGGGGCGCGCCCGGAAGGGGCTGGACGTCAACATCGTCGGCCCACGCAATGTGGCCGCGGCCTGCCTGGACGCCGGGGTTCGCCGGTTGGTGCATTTCAGTTCCGTCCATGCGTTCGACGATGCGCCCGGCCAGGGGCCAATCGACGAGTCACGCCCGCAGGTCTCGGATCCGTCTCGGCCCGCCTACGGGCTGTCCAAAGCCGCCGGCGAGCGCGAGGTGCTGGCGGCGGTCGATCGTGGCCTGGACGCGGTGATCGTCAACCCGACTGCCGTGATCGGGCCGCACGACTACAGGCAGTCGCGCATGGGCAAGGTGCTGGCTTCGCTGGCGACCGGTCGCCTGCCGTTCGTTCCGGTCGGTGGGTACGACTGGGTTGATGCACGGGACGTTGCACAGGGAGCGGTCCTGGCCGCGCAACGAGGCATCACGGGCAGGCGCTACCTGTTGTCGGGTACCTGGACCTCGCTGGCGGAAGTGGGACTGCAACTGGACCAGATCACCGGCCGCCCGCATCACCGCATCCAGGTGCCGCTGTGGACCGGCTTCCTCGGGGTGCCGTTCGCTGCGATGAAGGCTCGTCTGACCGGTGGTACACCCGGTTGCACCACGGACTCGATCCGCGTGCTGCTGGGGGAAACGCATGTCTCGTCGGTCCGCGCCTCGGCGGGATTGGGCTATTCGCCACGGCCCCAGGTCGAAACGCTTCGCGCCATCCTGGCCTGGCATGCCCTGCCCGAATCGCCGTTTGCATCCGAAATGCGCGGGCTGGTCCCGTCGCTTGCGCCTGCCGCGGAGGTGGCTTCGTGAGCCCGTCGACCTGGAACTGGTGCCTGGTTGGCTGGATCGCGTTTGCACCGGTGATTGCGCTGGTCCTGATGTGGATTTCGGCCCCGTATGGCCGACATTCGAATGGGAAGGCAGGTCCGGGTGTGCCGCCGCGGCTCGGTTGGTTTCTGATGGAACTGCCGGCGCTACTGACGTTTTCGGTGCTGGCACTGACCGGGCCGGGGCCTCATTCCCCCGTGCTGTGGCCGCTGCTGGCGCTGTGGGTGCTGCACTACGGGAACCGCACGCTGTTGTACCCCTTGCGCCTGCGTTCGAAGACGCCGCTTCCCGTCGTGATCCTGTTGTCTGGCGTGTTCTTCAACCTGATCAACGGCACGATCCTGGGATTGGGATTGACGCGGTTCGGTGGCCTTCCCGGTGCAGAATGGCTGGTTCATCCACTGATGTGGGCCGGCGTGGCCCTGTTCCTGGGCGGGTTCATGATGAACCTGCACGCCGACGCGGTCTTGCGGCGAATGCGGTGGGCCAATCCGGTCGGTTACGCGATTCCGCAAGACGGTGCGTATCGCTGGGTGTCCAGCCCGAACTACCTGGGCGAAATGGTCGAGTGGTGCGGTTTTGCCCTGGTGACGTTCAGCCTGCCCGGCATCGCGTTCGCCGTCTGGACGGCCGCAAACCTGTTTCCCCGGGCGCTGTCGCATCATCGTTGGTATCGCGCCACGTTCCCGGAATACCCCGCAGAAAGGCGCGCCGTCATCCCCTATCTGCTCTAGCGTCCCGACAGACCCGAACCCCCGCTTCCCAGGCTGATATCGGTTCCTGCTCTTCCGACTGTGTCCCCCCTGTGGCATCATCGCTCGGTCCGAGTCAGCGGATTGGAGGTGGCACGATGCGGGCATTCGGTTTCGTGGCAGCGATGCTTGCCGCGACCATGGCAACCGTGCCGGTGGCGGCTGATTCAAAGGCGCAAAAGGCCGGCGCCGGCGTAGCGGAGCAATCGATCATGAACGGGTTCATCGACGAAACGATCATCCAGGCGGCGGTCGACGCCCTGGTCACGGCCCACGGCCAAGCGGTACGTGACCCGGCAGGCCGGGGCGTGCGCGCAGCCGCGATGTTCTGGCGGGCCCAGGACGGAACGCCCGCGGATTTCCAGGCGTTCTGCACGTCGCAGTTCGTGGCCGCCCCCGACGCACGTGCGGCCCTACTGGAGCGGTTTCGCAAGAACATGGAGGCGCTGACGGGGCATCGCGTGGCCCTGACCCGCACCCTGCGCGAGGAAACGGATCTGGATGCCCTGGCCCCATTGCCGGTCGACCTGCAGTTCGCCACGCTGGACCCGTTCGACCACAGGTCGTGAAGCCCCCCAGCACGCCGGTCGTTAGGAAGAGACGGCCCATGGGCGG
>CAZHDQ010000555.1:0-2618 GCA_964531595.1 uncultured Anaeromyxobacteraceae bacterium | reverse complement strand
GTGCAGACCGAATGGCCTCGGACAACCCCGCCACGTCGAACGGTTTGCACAGCACCGAAGTCGCCGACAGGTTGCGCACCTTACCCTGCACATCCGCCGACGAGAAGCCCGTAACCAGGATCGCCGGGATTTCCATGTCGGCCTGCCGCAACGTCTCGACCAGTTCCAGCCCCGACCGGCCGGGCATGAACACATCCACCAACAGCAGGTCGAAACGTCTGGGTTCCCGCATCAGCAGGTCCAGCGCCGTATCCATGCCATCGGCCTGCATCCCCCGGTGCCCTAAGCGAGCCAGCATGTCCAATAGCACACGGCGCACCATTGGATCATCGTCGATCACCAGCACCGAACGGGACCCCAGGCGCCTGTCGACGTCCATCGCATGGATCGTGGCGGCCCCATGAGATTCCCGACGCCCTTTCCCCGCGGGCAGGTACACGCGAATGGTTGTCTCCTGCCCCCGCCTGGAATGCACCACGATAAAGCCACGGTGGATCTTGACAATCCCATGAACGACCGCCATCCCCAGGCCGGATCCGACCGACATGGGGCGCGTCGTGAAGAACGGCTCAAACAACCGCGCAACGACATCTGGCGTCATGCCAAGTCCCGAATCGGACACTTCTATTAGAACGTACGGCCCCGTCGGCATGTTCGGCAACGGCCGCGCATCTCCGGTTCCGAACGTCCGATTCATCGCGCGGACCACGACAAGGCCGCCGTCCGGCATCGCTTCGCGGGCATTCGACACAAGGTTCGCGATCACCTGTTCGATCTGGGGCCGGTCCGCAGCGATCATCCGCAGGTCCGGCGCAACTTCCAGGTCAAACCGCCAGCGGGGGTCGCAGCGTTTCGACAGCAGAGCCAGGGTCTTCGGCAGCATCTCCCGCAAGTCCAACGGGTGCACGACCGGCGTCGCCCGACGCGCAATCGTCATCAGCGAACCCGTCAGCGCCACAGCGCGATCCGCTGCATCCAGGATCGTCCGCGCCGCCTCGTGGTCCGACGAGTCCGGTGCCAACCGCGCCGCCAACAGCGAGGCATACCCGACGATTCCTGACAGAATGTTGTTGAATTCGTGCGCCAATCCGCCGGCCATCGTCGCGATTGTCTCGAACTTCTGGGCCTGGAGAACCATGCCCTCCATCGATTTGCGCCCAGTCACGTCCGATGCGACAAACACCCCGTACCGCACGTTGTCCTGGTCGTCGCGAATAGGAAACGCGTGGGCCTCGACCCAGACCGGATCGAATGCGACGCCGTCGCCGACCGACGCACCCCCGGCACGGACGACGGCGAATTCAACCGACTCCATGGGTAGGCCCTGGTAGACATCCTCCAGGGCCTGGGCCGCGCTCATCGAGTGCAACTTTAAAAAATCTTTGAGGTTTAGCTGGACCCCCGGACCGTCCGAGCTGCCGGCCAGGCGAGAGAAGGCCCGGTTGGCGCCGACGACAATCCCCTTGGAGTCCGTGATGGCCACGGCCAGGGGGGCATAGCCGACGACACGCTTCAAGACAGGCAGGATCTCCCCCGAGGGCAGATCCAGGCTGAAACCCGGGACCGTCTTCATCGCGGCGACCAGTAGTCGATTGGCCGTTATTGTAGCACGGTTTGCCCGGCGGGACCCTACGTGGCTATACTTTCGCCGAGGAGGAGGTGGACATGGCGCTAATCGATCGCGTACCTCTGACCCCCAGGGGCCACCAGACCCTGGAGGCAGAACTGCGAAAATGGAAGACCGAGCGTCCGCTCGTAATCAAGGCGATCGGCGAGGCCCGCGCCCATGGCGACCTATCCGAAAACGCCGAGTATCACGCCGCCCGGGAACGCCAGGCCATCCTTGAGGCGAATATCCGCCACCTGGAGGACATCCTGGGACGCGCCGAGGTGATCGACCCAGCCAAGATGGAAGGGCCAAAAATCCGTTTCGGCGCCACAGTGACGGTATTCGACGAGGAACGCGACGAGGAGATCACTTACCAGGTGGTAGGGGACGCCGAGGCCGATATCGCGCAGCACCGGGTCTCGGTGATGGCCCCGCTGGGCCGTGCACTGATCGGCAAGGAGGACGGCGACGACATCGAGTTCAAGGCGCCAGGGGGCGTCCGCAGATTGTCCGTCATCCGCGTCGAGTACTTTTGAACCATGGCGAAAAATCGCGAATACACCAGCGCTGACGCCGCTTACACCCGTTTGCTGGGCAGCAAACTGGCGCGCGAAGCCCAGCCAGGCGACGTGCTGGGTCTGGTAGGCGAACTGGGTGCCGGCAAGACGGTACTGGTGCGCGGCTTCGTCGAGGGGTTGGGCGGCGACCCGGACCAAGTGCGGTCCCCGACCTTCACGCTGATGAATCTCTACGACGCCACGCTGCCGATCTACCACTTCGACCTGTACCGACTGGGCTCTGCGGGTGAATTGGACGGCATCGGTTTCGTCGAGTTCGCACGGGGAGACGGTGTCACGCTGGTCGAGTGGGCCGACCGCATCCCCGAGATGGCCGGCGAGGTCACCCGCTGGGTCCGCATCGATTTTGGTGCGGGCGAGGACGATCGAGTGCTCGTCGTCGAAGACTGCGCCTGAGCCAGAATCCACCGCCTGCCGCAGACCGAGCCGAG
>CAZHDQ010000554.1:0-2623 GCA_964531595.1 uncultured Anaeromyxobacteraceae bacterium | reverse complement strand
CGCCCAGACCTTGAGCCGCGAAAAGACCCGATTGCAAAAGGATCTGGACGCCGTAGATGGGCCGGTGGCCGCGCTGCGCGAGGCGGCCGACCTGCTGGAACTGGCCGAGGCCGAGGGAGAAGCTGGGCTGGAAGCCGAGATCACAGCGACACTGGACGACCTTGAACGCCGGGTCTCGGGCCTGGAGTTCGCCCGAATGATGGACGGCGAAAACGACCGTTCCGACGCGATTGTCGAGATCCACGCCGGGATGGGCGGCACTGAATCCCAGGACTGGGTCCAGATGCTGCTGCGCATGTACCTGATGTACTGCGAGCGTCGAGGTTTCCAGGCCGAGGTACTGGACGAACTGGCCGGTGAGGAAGCGGGCCTCAAGAACGTGATCTTCCAGGTCACTGGCGACTGGGCTTACGGCTACTTGAAGGCGGAAGCGGGCGTGCATCGGCTGGTGCGGATCTCGCCTTTTGACGCGAACGCGCGCCGCCAGACGACCTTCGCTGGCGTGACCGTGCTGCCAGACATCGAGGACTCCATCGAGATTGAGGTCCGGGACGACGATCTGCGGGTGGACACATTCCGGGCCAGCGGCGCCGGGGGCCAGCACGTCAACAAGACGGATTCGGCCGTACGCTTGACCCACCTGCCAACGGGCATCGTCGTGCAATGCCAGAACGAGCGGTCCCAGATCAAGAACCGCAGCATGGCCATGAAGATGCTGAAAGCCCGACTGTACGACCTGGAGGTCCGCAAGAAAGAGGCCGAGCGCGACAAACTGGAGGCCAGCAAAAAGGACATCGACTTCGGCAGCCAGATCCGCAGCTACGTGCTGCATCCCTACCGGATGGTCAAGGATCTGCGGACCGGCCACGAGACTGGCAACACTGATGCCGTGCTGAACGGGGACCTGGACGAATTCATCCAGCAGTTTCTTCTGATGCGGGCAGCCGACTAGCGCGCCGGGTGCGAATCCATTCCAGAAGGCAGAATACGACGGCAATCAATCCCAGCGCTGCGGTGAACCGAAATACGGGTGCGTAACCGTGCCGTTCGATAGCCTCGCCCAGGGCACCCCGGCCCAGCGATCCGACCAGAAACGTCAACGAAGACAACAGCGCATACTGGACGGCGCTGTAACGGCGGCTGGCAATCGTCGACAGGTATGCCACGAAAGCCGCCTCTGCCAGCACACCGGCGATATTTTCGCCAGAAATGGCCACCATCAGGCGCACCATCCGCATCGAGACCCCGGCCCAGGCAGCAATGGATTCGATCCCAAGAACGCCAGCGGCGGCGTCGATGAACGGCCCCCCCACGGCAAGGTCCGCGTAAAGCAGGTTGCTGGCAGCAGCAACGGCAGCGCCGAGAAGCAGCGTCGGCATGCGGCCCAGCCAGACGAACAGAATGCCGCCCAGCGAGATGCCAACAATCGTCATCAAGACACCGAATACCTTCGAAGCGAATGCGACCTCGTCGTGCGAATACGCCAGTTCATCCAGGTAGAACGGGAACGCGAACGGCCCCCAGATCGAATCGCACAGACGGTAACTTAGGATCAGCCCCAGCACGATGAACGCCCCCCAGCGCAGCCGTCCCACCAGTTCACCCAGGGGTTGGACGAGGGCACCGAACGCATGATCGGCGGCCCGTTGCAGCGGTCGGTCGCGAGGCTGCGCGTCAGCCATCGGTTCAAAACCAGGTCGACGCATGTGCTGGAGCCAAGCCGCTATTATCGAAGGCACCACGACGGTCGCAACCACGATCCAAGGGCCAGTGAATTTGACGAAAGCACCGGCGTCGGGGCGGTCAACGGCGCCTGCGGGCGTGACCAGGACGCGCACCATGAAGACGCCTATCGTCAATATTGCCCATGTCCAGCATGCCCCAACCACTGCCAGCGCCGCCGCGCGCCATCGGGGCGGGACAACACCCGGGTCCAGGCCGGCGGCGTTGGCGCCAGCGGGGGCCGTCGTGTCCGGGGCCGCCAGTGTGGCCACGACCGTGCATGCCATCAACACTCCCATCGACATGTACACAGCCGGCCAGCCGATACGGGCTGCAAGCACCAGCGCCAGCGCGCCGCCGGCCAGCGCGGCGATGCGATAACCAAACTGGTAGACCGTCGACAGGATTTCCAGGGTCGCGATTTCGTCGGCGACGTCGATCCGCCAAGCGTCCACCACCACGTCCTGGGTGCCCGAAGCAAAGGCCGCAAGCACTGCGACCAACGCAAACCAGCCGATCCCAAGCGCCGGGTCGATAAGCGCCAGTACCACGAACGCCAGCGCCAGCGATAGTTGGCATGCCAACAGCCAACCACGACGGCGACCAAGGCGGCCCAGCAGCGGGGGACGCGTCCGGTCGAGCAGCGGCGACCACAAGAACTTGAACGAGTAAGCAAGCCCGATCCAGGACAGTATTCCGATGGTGGTCAGGTCAATGCGCGATTCAGACAGCCAGGCGTTAAGCGTGCCCAGAAGTAGCGTGTAAGGCAGGCCCGCCGAGAACCCAAGCACCAGCATGATGGCGGTCTTTCGGTTGCGCAGCGCGCCGGCAAGCACCCGCCATCCTTTCCTGGGCTCGTTTTCCATCCACGCCTCCCCGCGCCGGCAGTATCGACCGGGCG
>CAZHDQ010000553.1:0-2626 GCA_964531595.1 uncultured Anaeromyxobacteraceae bacterium | reverse complement strand
GCGTGCGCACGGGCCTTGGGACTGGACCCCAGGAATTGCGCCCTGTAAGGTGGCGACGACTATGAACTGGCGGCCTGCGTTGCACCAGAGGCCGCGTCGGACTGGGTCGCTGCGGGCATGACAACGATCGGGCGGATCGTCGCGACGAGAGGTCTTCACATCGCCGGCGGTGATGAGGGGCCGGGCGGCTGGCGTCACCGTTGATGCAAACGTAGCCCGCATCCGGCTTATGCCATTGCTAAATAGAAATCCCTGTAAGATTACTCGGGGACAAAAAATCTGCGGAATGGGCGCGTTTGCGCTACATGTGCCGATCAAGCAGGGTGACCAACTTGTTCTTCGGCACCGCACCGATAATCTGCTCGACGACCTGGCCGTCCTTGAACAGCAGCAGCGTCGGGATCGCACTTACGTTGTAGTTCGCAGCCACGCGCTGGTACTCGTCCACGTTGATCTTGCCGAACTTCGCACGGCCAGAGTACGTTTCCGAGATCTCTTCGACGATCGGGGCGATCGCGCGGCAGGGACCGCACCACGGCGCCCAGAAATCGATCAGCACGGGCAACTGGGACTTCAGCACATCGGCGTCGAAAGAATCGTCCGTCAACTGCATAATGTTCTTTGATTCGGCCATCGGATCACTCCTGGTTGGGGGATCACTTTGCCTGCGTCACGGACGACGAATTCCTGCAGGCATCCACAAATTTCAGACGCAGGTCATACAGCACGGTTTCGACGAGGCGCGATTCGTCCTCGTCCAAGTTCCCCTGGGTCTTGTCCTTCAGCATCGTAATAATGTCGATTACGTGATGCGCCAATGGCAGGTTCGTCGCCGGCGACTTGCCATCTTCCGAGTGCCCCTGGCCGAGGTGCATCATCACAGATGTCCCAAGTGACAGGACGAATGTGGAAAAGTCGACCTTGCGCCAGTCTGGATCAATCGCGTCGCCGCACTTCTTGAATTGTTCCTCGGACATCGAATCCTCCGGGATTACTTCGCGCCCTTGCCCTTCTTCGCGGTCTTCGCCGGAGCAGCCTTCGCAGGTTCCGCCTTAGGCGGTTCGGTCTTCTCCGGAGCGGCCTTCGCAGGTTCGGTCTTCGCCGGGGTGGCCTTCACGGTCCCACCGTGGTCCACCAGGGACGCCTCGACGTTTTCTGCATGGGCTGCGGTATCACCCAGGCTTTTCAGGTGCTTCTCGTAATCATCGAGCTTCAGTTCGCCCCGTGCGATCATCCGCTCGACCAGTCGAATGTCAGTCTTAACGTTATCTTCCATATTCCCGTCCGTTTCGAGTGGGGACACACGGGTCCACCGGACCACGCATGAACAGGAATCTAATGTCCCGGTCCCTGGGTGTCAAGGCGCCCCTGGGACCTGACCGCCCCGGTGACGATGTGTACCGGCTAAGTCGACACGCCATTGACCGCCCCCCGGTTTGCTGGTAGCGTTCCAATCTGATGTCGATCGGAAGGAGGCACGATGCGTTTGGCGTTGTGGATCGCGGTGGTAGCGGGCGCGATGGTCACGGCAGGATGCACACAGAAGACCGACGAGGCCAAGGGACCTAAGCCTCAGGTCAACCTGCCGGATCGACCCGACCTTTCCGCCAAACAGGTCGCCGAAAAGTACACCGATGGCACATGGTCTGTCGACGGGTTGATGCGCCATGCCGGCGAGTTGAACAATCAGGATGTGACTGTTCGCGGCGTGGTGCTGTCACAGGAACTCTGTACCCCCGGCCAGGCCTGCAAGGCCGAATCCCACATCCTCCTGGTCGACGAAGCTGACAAGCCCAACCGGCGCCTTCAGGTCGTGGGTCCCTGGTCGGATTTCGACCTGTCGTCCCTGACCGCTGGGTCGACTCAGACCCTGACTGGCAAGGTGTCGATGTGGTCGCCTTCCGGCCGCCTGATCAACATGGACGGCATCCTGGTACTCCCCCAGCCCAAGCCAGAAGTAGCCGCCGAGGCAACCGCGAAGCCTTGATCCGCGTGTCATCAGACCGAAAGTCCGACGCCGGACACGAACTCGGGACTGCCCTGCAAACTCCCAATCGCTCGTGATCGGAGGACTTGCATTTTCAGTATCCATCACATAGGACCCATACGCTGATTGAGGAAGTTGGAAATTCCCATGAGTAGGCTCTTCGTCTTTCGATGCGCTCTTACACTCCTGGCGATTGGAACCAGCATCGGATGCACTCCCGAAGCCAGGGACCTTTCGGCCCTCGACGCTACTGCCGGAGACCATTCGATCCTTGACGTATCGTCCTTCGACAACCCCAAACCTCTTCCAGACACCCTTTGGAATGCGGAATGTATTTCTTGGACCACGGTGGTAGACCCAATTACGATCGGCCACTCACCGAATCCATGTAATTGTTACGCCCCACCTTACTGTAACTGTCTGACGAGTGGCGGCCTGATGACCTGGGCCTGCGCATCTGATGAGGAGTACTGCTGCCAGTTCAGGTCCACCTGCCTGCCTTGTGGTTGGTTCAGTCCCCCGATTGAGGATTGGCCGGCCGAGGCTGGGGTGAATGCCGACCCTCGGTGCGATGCAGTCGCCGATTCAACCCGGGTTATTCATGGAGCGTCGTCGCGAGACCGTCGAGACGGCCCGGCT
>CAZHDQ010000552.1:0-2626 GCA_964531595.1 uncultured Anaeromyxobacteraceae bacterium | reverse complement strand
CCCATGGGCCGCCTTCGCCACCACCCGGACTACCGCGTTCAGGCCGGGACAGTCACCGCCGGCGGTCAGGATGCCGATGCGCTTCAAGTTTACCTCCTAAGACCCTATATCGGGCCGCCGTATCCTAACAGAATCCGCTGTCGTGGCAGGGCCGAGGATTCGCTCCTCGACGCATTCACACCCAGATACCATAAGCGTGGTCGGTCGCCCATGGAAGCCTCTGTATTCCGCTATCACCAGCGGGTGACACCCGTTCGCCCGTGGGCTATAGTCGCCGCGTTTGGACCCTGTTGCACGATACATCACCAGGAGGATGCCATGAAAGCCCCGTTCGAAAACGAAATCATCAACTTGTTCCAGGACCCTTCGGATCGGAAGGCACAACATCAAGCGATTGCGGCGGTCGAGGCCTCTTTCGGCACGCACTACCCGATCGTGATCGGAGGCTCCGAGATCCGGACGGAAAAGGAAATCCGATCGAACAACCCGTCTAACACTGCCGAGTTGGTGGGCCTTGTATCGTCAGCCACGCCCGAACACGCCGACCAGGCTGTCCGCGCCGCGTCGGCCGCATTTCCGGCCTGGTCGCGCACATCGTTTTCCGAGCGCGCGCGCATCCTTTGGCGGGCCGCCGCGATCATGCGCCGCCGCCGTTTCGAACTGAACGCGACGATGATCCTTGAGGCCGGCAAGACCTGGATCGAGGCCGACGCCGACACCGCCGAGGCCATCGATTTCTGTGATTTTTATGCCCACGAGGCCATTCGCTACGGGCAGCCCCAGCACCTGATCCCCACCCAGGGCGAGGATGACGAGGTCACCTATATCCCGCTGGGTCCGGTCGTCGTGATTCCGCCGTGGAATTTCCCGCTGGCGATCACCACCGGGATGACCGTCGCAGCACTGGTCGCTGGCAACACAGTCATCGTGAAGCCGGCCTCGTCCACGCCGGTCATCGTGTGGAAGATGTTCGAAATCTTGCACGAAGCGGGCTTGCCTTCGGGCGTGCTCCAGTACTGCCCCGGCTCTGGTGGTGCGATTGGCGACATGCTGGTCGGGCACCCGCTGACACGGATGATCGCCTTCACTGGTTCGATGGAGGTCGGCATCCACATCAATGAACTGGCGGCGAAGGTTGGACCCGGCCAGCGCTGGCTCAAGCGCGTGATCGCCGAAATGGGCGGCAAGGATTCGATCGTGGTCGCGGACGATGGGGATTTGAAGGCCGCGGCGGCCGGCATCGTGACCTCGGCCTTCGGGTTCCAGGGCCAGAAGTGTTCTGCGTGTTCGCGGGCGATTCTGGATGGCAAGGTGTACGACGAGGTCCTTGCCGATGTCGTTGCCGGCACCAAGGCGCTGCGCGTCGGGCCGGCCAAGGACCCGGAAAGCCAAGTGGGGCCTGTCATCACTGAATCGGCCATGAACGGTATCCTCAAGTACATGGATGTCGGGCGGTCCGAGGGAAAACTGCTGTGTGGCGGGGGACGGGCCGAGGGTTCCGGGTACTTCCTGCAGCCGACCGTGTTTGGCGACATAGCGCCTGGCGCCCGGTTGGAGCAGGAAGAGATCTTCGGGCCGGTGTTGGCTGTTACGCGCGCCCGGGACTATGACCACGCGATCGAGATCGCGAACGATACAATTTACGGGTTGACCGGCGCGGTTTACGCCCGCAGCCAGGCACGCCTGGAACAGGCGCGGCGCGATTTCCACGTCGGCAACCTGTATCTGAACCGCAAGTGTACGGGCGCGCTGGTGTGTGCCCAGCCATTCGGCGGATTCAACCTGTCGGGCACCGATTCCAAGGCCGGTGGGGCCGACTATCTGCAACTGTTCTTGCAGGCCAAGACGGTCTGTCAGAAGTTCTAGGCACGGGGTGCATGGGGCCTTCGTGCTCCAACCCGTCGGCGGGAGGCCTTCGTGAGCGACGCGAATCCAGGCGTGTTCTACATCACCACGCCGATCTATTACGTAAACGACCGCCCGCATATCGGGCACGGCTACTGCACAATCCTCGCAGACGTGCTGGCACGTTTCCACCGGCTGTTCGGGCAGGAAACTTACTTCCTGACCGGTACCGACGAGCACGGCCAGAAGGTCCAGGAAGCGGCCTTGAAACGGGGGATGTCGCCGCAGGTTCACGTCGACGACATGCACCGTCACTTCAAGGATCTGTGGCCGACTCTGCACGTGTCCAACGACGATTTCATCCGGACGACCGAACCTCGCCATGTCCGGGTGGTTCAGCGGGCGTTGCAGCAATTGTGGGACAAGGGGCTGATCTATCGCGGTGAATACGAAGGCTTCTACTCACCGCGGGTCGAAAAGTTCTTCACCGAGGACGAACTGGTCGACGGCAAGTGCCCCGAAACGGGCGGCGATGTCCACCAGATCAAGGAATCCAATTATTTCTTCCGGATGTCGCAGTACCGTGACGCACTGGTGGCCCACATCCACGACCACCCCGACTTCATCCGGCCGGAATCGCGGCGCAACGAGGTGCTGGGATTCCTGAAGCAGCCCCTGCAGGACCTGTGCATCAGTCGGCCGAAGGCGCGCCTGGAGTGGGGCATCCCACTGCCGTTTGACCCGGATTATGTGACGTACGTGTGGTTCGACGCGCTGCTGA
>CAZHDQ010000551.1:0-2632 GCA_964531595.1 uncultured Anaeromyxobacteraceae bacterium | reverse complement strand
TGCCGATCCTGGGGTGTCACGGGCCAATCCGCCTGAATGCGGCACGAAAGTGACCGCTGGCACCCCGTATACGTCGCAAAGACCGTCCCGAGAGGAGAACGCTCGACCCTGGTGGTGGATTGAGGGAAAAGCGGCCCCTTGACAGGGACGTCTCTGCCCCCTGCGCCGGAACTAAAACGCCCCTTGCATGATGGCTGGATTTCAATAATCAGGGGCAATTATTGCGGTTGGGGCATCCGGCCATTTCGGGTTCGCGGATCGGGATCACCGAGCAGGGGTCGCACAGGGCGCGGTCCAGTCTTCGTTGCCGGGCAGCAGCGTTGGGACGCCATCATCCAGGAACGTCCGGAGGAAGCACCCGTACTGATAGCGGACCCCGGCCATCCGGAAGGATCCGTAGTGGGGATTTACCTCGGGGGCACCGGGAACCTCATACCAGCGCAACACCGCGGTGGCCGGTTCGCCGGAAGGCAGCGTGCGGTTTCCGCTGACCGGTGCGGGCCGTACCACCCCGCCGTTGTAAGTAATCCGGTCCAGAAGTTCCGCGGCCATGGCGGCGTACGCGTCGGTCGACGTGGATTCCTGTATCGCATCCAGTCCGAACGCGCATGACACCGAAGCCGCTGTGTATTCGGGCGTGTAGGTATCTCCCAGCCCCTGCAGCTGCAGAATGTGCCGGGAAGGCCACGACGGGTCCATGTCGCGGGTGGCCAGTGGCGCGTAGTTCGGGCCGTCGGCTTCGTCGAAGATCATCTGCATCAGCAGCATGGCGGGATCTAGCAGGTCCAGATCGTCCCCGGCGCCCGTATCGAAGCCGAAGACCGCTTCCATCATTGCCTTGATGTCCACCGGCACCTTCTGGGACAGAAGGAAAGTCGGCGCTTGGCCGCCGGCGCCTGACAGCACGGTCACCCGGACGTCAGGGTCCATGGCCATGACCAGACCGCCGATGGACGACCCCAGGGAATGGCCCATGTAAAAGGTGTTCGCGCCGTCGAAGTGTACCTTTCCGTCGGGGGCTGCGGCGGCGTCCACGCCTGGGCATGAGGCTGGATCCAGGACCAGTTCCGCGGCCATACGGTAGAACCCAAGGTAGTCTGCCACGGTTTGCCGGACGTTGTCCCGGACGGACCAGGGGTTCAACACGTTGAAGAGATTGAACCCGCCCGCTGCGCCTCCGTCCGGCGAGCGGGTCCCATGGGCAACCGCATCCAACCCGGACGCCGCAATGCCGCGCAGGGCAACTACATCCGAGATGGTAATGCCGGTGTTTTCGTTGCGTTTCACCACCTGGCGGTAGTCACCGTTCATGCCGTGACCGTAGGCCAGCAACGGAAAGCCCCCGGCGGGCATGGTCGTCCGCGGAATCGTCAGCACGAAACGAAGGCGGTCAGTGCCTTGCTGCACCGGCTGACCGTCCTGCCACTGGATCCGCCCCTCACGTTTCGACGCGTCGAGGTACGGGGGCTCGCCTTCCTGCCATCTGGGCATCGAGAAGGTCCCCTCCACGACGCAGTGGGACTCGCGGGTCTGGGTGACCTGGAATTCGGCATCAGGCGCTGCCAGTGCCCCTGCTTCACGAGCACGGGCCGCCAGCACGCGCATACCGGCCACCGGATCGCCGGTTGTAAAAACCGTGAAGGCTCGGATGGTTTCGGGGTCGGGCGGGGGCGGGGCGTCGGCGGGGAGGCCCGTGGCGACCAGCCAGTCCAGGAAAGGGGCGGAGGCGGCCTGAAGCGTACGGAGGTTCGTCGGGGCACCGCTCCAATCCACCGAACGGCCGGCCGACCACAGGACGGTTCCCATGTCCGCCGGGCGCCCCAGGCCGGTTGCGTCGGGGCCCTTCAAAGCGTCGGTAGCCACCAGCGCGTAAGTGGTATTGGCGGCCAGCCTCAGTCCGGGGACCGGCACGGCGGCGAGCAGGTTTGCCACGGACAACGGTTCGGCCCGGTCCTTGAATGCGTTCACGATGGCCACGCGCCGCCCGAACGTCGGGCTGCCCTGGGTCACGTTGACCAGGAAAACCGATGCGTCGGAAGCCAGGGACGCATGGCCATCAGCCGGAAGGGTCGCAGAATCTACAACCCCGTCGAACGGCAGGTACACAGCCCCCAGCGTAGAAAAGCTGCGGATTTCGTCCACGAATTCCAGGTGGGGTATCAGGATGTCCACCGTGCCCAACGGGAACCCCTTGACCGACAGGGTCCCGTCAGGTTCCAGGCCCGCGTCCATCGGAAACGGCCGGTCAAAGAAATCCACGTCCAGGTCCAGCTTGACGGCCGTTCCGGGAAGCGCGGCCTGGGCTTGCCAGGGCTCGGAGGTCGCGACTTCCGAGGACTGATCACCCGCTGCATCGGACAGACCCGATAGGTCCGCGGCCGGTGACGAGGGACCGCAGGCCACCGCCAGCAAGGCGGCCGCGATAAGGAACGAAGGTTGGTGGCGCATGAAGCCTCCGACGTTCAAGTACCGGAAGGATAGCGCCAAATCCGGATGGCGTGTAGGAACGTGAAATTGCGGTTATAGCTGCCGAGGGCAGCACTGGAGTTTGGCCCAAACCGCGGTCTTCGAGGGTGTCGTTTCCTGGCCTAGGCTACTGGTAGGCGTAGGTTTCGCGTGACGGGAGTCGCCA
>CAZHDQ010000550.1:0-2632 GCA_964531595.1 uncultured Anaeromyxobacteraceae bacterium | reverse complement strand
TCCAGGTGCCGCGGATGTCGCTGCGGTGGCGGACGACATCGGCTTCGATCAAGGGCCAGGTCTCGGGTGCGAACGGCAGCATGGCCAGGTTGTATCCGTGGGCGTCGTAGGTCGAAAACACCAAGCGCGTTCCGTCGGGTGAAATGGCTGGCCAGAAAGCGCCGCCAAGCACGCGCGTTACGCGTCGGCGCTCGCCAGTCTGCAGGTCCAGCGCAAACAGGTCATGGATGCCCTCGGGGTCACTGGAAAATACCACCCAGCGCCCGTCAGGCGATGCCACTGGGTCGCGGTCATGGCTCGTGTCGTCGGTCAGTTGGCGTAGGTCCGTGCCGTCCATGGCGACTGTCCACAAGTCCCACCGGCCGTTTTGCGCCGCAACGAACACTACCCGGTTTACCCCCGGGATCGGCCGTGGGTCTCCCAGATCGGCAAACCGGCCGGCCGGGACCACTGACACTGGCGTTTCGCCCGGTCGGCGGGCGACCAGCGACACTCGGTCGTATTCCGAAGTTGCGTACAGCCATGTGCCGTCTGATGCCACGGCCAGGTCGCGGGCTCGAGCGCGCCGGGTCAGACGGGTCATGCCGTGGACCGGATCCAGTTCGAACACCTCGCCGTGGGACGCGACCAGCCGGGTCCAGTCGCTAGAAGTCGTGAGGATGCGATCGCGGTGAATCGCCACTGTTCCGCAGCCGCCGTCACAATCCGCCAGCCGTCGGGGGCGTGGCGATGCGCCGTCGCCCAGGTCCATCTCGAACAGGCCCCCCATGGACTCGCCGTCCGATCGGACCCATACGATTCGGCGCGCATCCCGAAACACTGGCCGGATGTTGGTTTCGCCGTCGCAAGTCAGGCGGGTTCCCTCGATGTGCCCCATCGCCTCGATTTGCTCGGCGGTTTTGAAGGCCCTGGCCTCGGCCTCGGCCCTGAATTCTTCCCACAGTTCGTTAAAGTCCTGCCCGAAATGGCGGCGCGCCAGGGTGTTCAGCGCGAATGGGATCAGGCGGGCCCCGTAGTCCCGGATGAACGCCGTGATCGCGTCTGCCCCGTTTCGGGCGTACAGGAAGTCCATGAAGTACCCGCCGTACAAGTACGGTGCCGTGCCCCGCGGTAATTTCAGGGGCGGGATCGTCAGTTCCGACAGGTCCGGAAAGGTCCCGCCCAGAATGGCGGCGCGCATCAACATCTCGAACGACGAAGAACCAAGGCGGCCGCCCCCTGTCAGGCGCGACTCGACCAGCACCGCCAGCCCTTCGACGAGCCACGGTGGAGACGCGCCGTTGGGCAGCATGGTTTTGCCCAGGATCCGGTTGACGAACCCCGGCACGCCCGACACGTGGTCCATATGCACGACGTGGGTGTACTCGTGGTACACCAGTGCGCGCAGGTAATCGTCGAACGCGGCCAGTTCCGAATCGGGCCCTGGCGGGACTGCCAGCAGATGGATTCGGTCGTAGGGAAAGACGGACGCCCACCCGTTGGAAGCGTCGGTATCGTCCCAGATAGACATCTCGACTATTTCGGTCGGATAAAAGCCAAGCATCCGGCCCACCCGATCCCGAGCCTCCTCAGCGATGGCTGCGACCTTGCGGGCCATTTCCTCGCCGCCCTGATAGTGGTGGATTCGGAAGCCGGGTGTTTCGAAGGTTTGCCAGCGATAGGCCGGGTCGGTGCCCGCAAAGGCCTGGGTGATGGGCAGCATCGCAGACAGCGCGCACAGCACCACGACCGCCGCGCAAGAAAATGCCGCGCGTGCCCGATGGGCGAACGGTCCAGTGGGCTGTCGCCATACTGCGATCATCGCGCAACGATAGCACAGGGCCCAGAATCAGACGCCTGCCGCGGACAGCGCGAGGCGATGTGTTTTGTCGGCGACGTCAGTCCGCCACGGGCTCTTCGGCTGGCTGCTCGTCGGCTGGTGGTGGTGCCTCTTCGGTCGCCGGTTCTTCGCCGGTGGCCTCTTCGGCGGGTTGCTCGACGGCAGGGGCCTCGGCTGGCGGCTGTACGCCGGGTTCTGTGATCTTCAGGTTCTTCAATTCGACGAACTTCTCGACGTTCTTCAGGTATCCCTCGCACTCGTCGTTGGCTGTCAGCCGGCTTGCAGACTCGCATGCAGGGCTGTCGGGCGCCATTTCACAGGCCTTTTTCGTCAGTTCAGGGCACGCCTTACCGCCGCACCCGACCACTGCGGCCGCCACTGCGACCACCGCCAGGATTCTCATCGTCCGCATTACCTTCCTCCATGAAGGAAAACCGGCGGAAGTGTAGCACGGCCGGCGCCGATTGGAAGGCGCGATGCCCACCCTCAATCCAACTGACGCTGACTGTAATATCCCGGGTACAACGGGCCCCGTGATCCACCGTCACAATTTTCTACATCTTGAACCCGGGTTATTCACGCCCGCGTCTGCTGCGACCGCCGATCCTGGCGCCGGCTGCTGCGTTGCGGGGACCCCGACGCTCCAATCACCTGTCACCAGACAGGCTCAGTCGCGCCTGCACCCCGCGCCTTGTAGCCGGGCCGTCTCGACGGCCTCGCGACGACGCTCCATGAATAACCCGGGTTGAAATCATTGCTCATGCCGCGGTCTCAGTTTCACCAATCCGGTGAGGGGTCCGGTCGGGGTGGCCG
>CAZHDQ010000549.1:0-2634 GCA_964531595.1 uncultured Anaeromyxobacteraceae bacterium | reverse complement strand
GTTGATGCGGCGGGCGGCGAATTCTTCAACGCTGCCGCGCGGGTCCATACGATGCTGTCCCCCACGGCCCTGCTGCAACGTATCAAGGTGATCGAGGCCGCGATGGGCCGCACGGGAAGCGGTGGCGACGCCCGACCACTGGACGTGGACATCCTGTACTGTGGTGGTTTGGTGCAAGACGACGCCGGCTTGTGCATCCCGCATCCCCGCCGCCTGGACCGCGCGTTCGTGCTGGCGCCTCTGGCCGAGGTCTGTGGGGATGACCAGGACCCCGATGTGGGGCGGCCGGTAGCCGAGGTCGCGCGGGGCCGCTTACGGGCGTTGGAACCGACGGTGCGACGAGTGGCCGGTCCTGAATGGTTTTGCGGTCCGACGACGACGGGTAGGCGCCGTTCTGCACCAGAAGGCGGCTGGCCAGAAGGAGCGATGCGATGAATCATGAACGCCTGTGGGCGCTGGGTGCGATAGCCGGACTGCTGCTGCTCGCGGCTTGCGGGCGCGACCGTGCGGACGTCGTCCAGGTCTATCCGGAGGGGCAGGACCGGGTGGCGCTGACCGCCGTGGGGCTGGCCGATCACACAGGCTTCGACGTGCTGGACCGTTTCGTACGGGCCTCCGGTGCTTCGGACCAGGTGATGCGTATCTATGAGGATCTGTCCAGGCTGGCCCCGGACAACCGATTAGTGTTGCTACGCGCGGCCCATGCAGCCCTGGTGCTGGAGCCAGGGGAAAACGGCCCTCGCATGGCCGCCGGCATCCTGGAACGCTTGGCTACGCTTGACGAAAGTAACCCAGACGACCCCGACGTGCAGTTCGTGGCACTGGTCTTGGCCACCCGGAACCTGGCCGACAGCGGCGACGCCGATACGCTTGTAGTGACAGCCGCATCCGCCCCCGAGGCGCGCCGGGTCCTTCAGGAACTATCCCCCCTGGCCGACGCGGAAGGCTGGATCGGGCCCCACGGGGTAACCGCAGCCGACGCACGGCGCATGCTAGATGCGATCCGCGAAGCCCTGACCGCCTTCGATGCGACGGCCAGCGTGCCGGAAGGCCCCAGCAGCCCCTCCTCCGACGCGAGCGCCGACACAAAATGACGATGACGCCCGACCAGAACACCAAACCGGCGCCGCCAACCCCGGAACGCACCACGCGCTGGGTTCCCCGAATG
This sequence comes from uncultured Anaeromyxobacteraceae bacterium, assembly GCA_964531595.1. Taxonomy (GTDB): domain Bacteria; phylum Myxococcota_A; class UBA9042; order DTJE01; family DTJE01; genus DUVQ01. The sequence goes on along the minus strand of CAZHDQ010000549.1, from coordinate 1,466 downwards.
GCTATCGGCCTGGGCCTGGGTCTTTTGACGTTTTTAGCGTTCGGACTCTGGGCCGACATCGATCGATTGGCCGCGGCGTTCGAACAATTCGACGCGCGTCTGCTGGTCCCTATCTTCCTATTGTCCCTGGCGAACTACGGAATCCGCGCCATCCGTTGGCAATACTACCTGCGGGTCGCCGGCCACGCGGTGCCGCCTGCGCTGTCTGTCGGCGTCTTCGCGTCTGGATTGGCCATGTCGGTAACACCCGGTAAGATTGGCGAAGTCATCAAGGTGGGCCTTTTGCGCCAAGCTGCGGGCGTTCCGGGGACCAGGACGTTTCCGGTCGTAGTCACCGAGAGATTGGCCGATTTGTTCGCGGTCCTGGGTCTGGCGGCCATCGGGGTCCTGGTGCTGCAGGGCAACGTCGAGGTCTTGCTAGGTGGCGGGGTGCTGACCGCGGTCATGTTTTTGTTGCTGGCCACGGGGCCGGGAACGCGGTGGATGTTTCGCGCTGCCTCGGTCTTGCTTCGCGGACGGATCCCGATTGAAGCGGCCGAGGAATCCGCAGGTCTGGTCCGCCAACTGCTGTCTGGTAGGGCACTAGTTGTCGGCCTAGGCCTGGGCGTAATAGCGTGGTTTGCCGAGGCGGCCGGCCTGTGGCTGGTAGTGGCCGGTTTCCCAGGCAGCGACCTGGGCATCGCAAAGGCCACATTCATTTACGCAATCGGCACGCTGGCTGGTGCACTTTCGTTTTTGCCCGGCGGCCTGATCGCCACCGAGGCGGCGCTGGCCGTTTTGCTGACCCGGGCCGCATTCCCAGCACTGGATGCGTCCGGGGCCGAGGTGGCCGCCGTCGCGTCGACGATGCTAATCCGGGTCGCCACGCTGTGGTTCGCAGTCGCCGTGGGCGTCGTCGGCCTGCTCTGGGTCGGTCGGCGAATTGCGCGGCAAAAGACCGTTTTGTGATCACGCTCCACATGGCCCAATGTGCATCGATCCTGCCAACACATGGTTCCAGGCAGAAAAACTTACCTTTTGCGGTTGATTGCGCGCTTGCCTGCGGATATGATTCGCCGGATTTAGACCCTTCCCCAGGGTGAGGTGAGCGATGACCACCGTTCTCAAGGCGTCCCCGGTGCTCTTCTTCCTGTTGCTCGGCACTACAGCCGTCGCCCAGGAAACGGATCTCGACGCGCCCCCGGCGCCCGAGCCGCAAACTGCCGTCGAGCCGGTGCCAGCCGCCGAATCTGTACCGGCTGCCGAAGCACCGGCCGCCAAGGCGAACGAGTCGATCATCCCTGACTCGGTCGCGATCCTGACAGGTTCTGCGATGTCCGGCGCCCGCAAGGCCAAGTTCACCGGCATCGTCATCCTGGAGCAAAGCCTGGGTCTGGGGACCTTCGTCGCGGACAAATACGCGCGCAACCCCTACTACGGCTGGGCGCTGACCCTGCGTCCGCGCTACTTCTTCACCGACAAGCTCT
>CAZHDQ010000548.1:0-2639 GCA_964531595.1 uncultured Anaeromyxobacteraceae bacterium | reverse complement strand
GCCAGGGCGCACGAGCCGCAGGGGGCAAAATAGGTAAGACCCGGTTCGTCGAACGGCAACACCAGTCCGAAGCCGTCAGCTTCCAACCGGGCGACCAGAGCGTTCGCGAGCACCTTCTTAGGGTCCAACCGTGGCAAGTCGCACAGCGGGGCCCCGTGCACCGCAACACGCGGGAACGCATGGCCGACCGAGGCCAGGACGGCATCCGCATCCGCCGCGGCGCTTTCCATGCCTGCGGCATTTATCACCAGTTCGTCGGCCTTGCATGGGTTCCCGGTAGGCGGGCGGTCCGTATTCGTGCGCAGACGGACGAGGACCAGTCTTCCGGCCTCACGGTGGCTCGCGATCTGCGTCCACGGCCCTTGATTGGCGTCCAGTTCAAGTTCGATGGCCCCAGCAGCTACCGCCAGGTCGATCGCGTCCGGCCGGATTTTCCCGAGTGGGACCGCCCAACGCACGCGTACGAAACCGGCATCTGCGGCACGTCTCAGCGTCCAGACGGGGGGTTCTCCGTCTGCTGACCCCGTCACCACCAACCGGACACGCCGATCGACCGGGACCCTGCGCAGCAAATCGGCCCAGGCGCTTTCGTCCGGTTCGCCGTCGAGTTGGATCTCCAGCCGCGGGGTCATTGCACCTCTTCGGGTCCCGGGGCCTGCATCAGGGCCAGTTCCTCCTGCATCGCCCACATCTCACGCTTGCGGGCCGCGCGTGCCCGCTTGCGCCGGTACGCCCACAGGAACAGGAGCATGATAGCCACCCAGAGCACCGCCGCACTGGTCAGAAACACAATCAGGCCATCCCAACCGCCCATCGATGCCCGGAAGTCCTTGAACAACAATTCTGGCGTCTGGCCGAACACCTCGACGAATGCGAGGTCGAACGGCATCCCAGCGCGAAGCACGACCAGGAGTGATGCGATGCCCCGTCCGTTCGTTGCGCGCTGCAGATAGCGGACGAACAGCATCGACTGCGAGTAGGCCAACCGAACCTCAGGCCCGTCCGCCGGGAACCGATCGACCAAGTCCTCCAGGGGCAAAAATGAATCGGTTACGGCGGCGCCCATGGCCGACATGAGCCGATCCTCGACCCGCTCGGCGGCCACCAGCATCGCGAACCCTTCGTGGAACCACCTGGGCACGTCCCGCCCCGCGACCGCCGCATCCAGGTAGATGTGCGCCAGCTCGTGGACAAATGTGTCGCGCGCGCGAAAGACTTCATTGCCCCGAGCCGACATCACAATCAGGTTCCGGTCGGACATCGCCAAGCCGGCGACCCATTCCTTCACCGGACGGGAACCGCCCACCATCGCCTGCATGGATTCATCGTCGGAGGCAACGCCGACCTCGATTACGCGGGGGTCGTCGATTCCCAGGACACCCAGGACGTACTTGCGACGCCCCTCGGCAGTCCGCGCCAAGCGTTCTGCCAACCCGATCGCGCCCGCATCTGGGCGAAACACGAAGTGCTCGGTCCGGACCTCGTTCGCATCAGCCGTCCGAACCGCTGTCGCAGGCATCACAATCAGCACCAAGAACGCCAATTGCCGAAGTCGTCGCCGCACCACCACCCCCGCATGCCGCCCGTGGGCCCCGGCTCCCAGACGGCCGTCCACGCTCACGGCCGCTGCCAGAAAAACCGCCCGCGCGTCGACCCCACCTCCAACAGGAATCCAAAGTTGAACCCGATCCGGCCAGACGCGTCCGCAAGCCCAACTGGAGGGTTGCGAAACGGCCCCGCTTCCCGGAACGCACGCATGGCCTCTTGATCAAGGAACGGCAAACCGGATTCGCGCACGACCTCAAGCCGTTGGATCCCGCCTTGCGCGTCGAGTACCACAGCCACAACCGTCAACCGGTCCTGGGCACCATACGCTTTGCCAGTCGGGTCGCGCCCCTGGTACAAGGTCCCTGGGTCCCAGGTGCCACGCACCCCATTCTTGACCCGCTGGAAGAAGTCCCAGTAACGGAAGCTGCGCGCGTTGACGAGCGTCGTTTCCCCCTCGTCCTCGACCCCCAGCAAGGCGTCATCCGAGCCCGATGGCCCGTCGGACCCGCCACCGCCTCCGATGCCTCTGCCTAGCCGGCCGCCCATCCCGCGACCCGGGCCCAGCGTGGGCACCATCATCCGCCCCAGGGCCGCCAGGTCAACGCGGGGCTTGCCACCCGACTTCCCCTGTTCTGGCCCATCCGTTTCTGGCCCAGGCAATACGATCCGTTCGGCCGTATCGTCGGTCTGCGGCCGCCCGTCACCAGGCTCCGCCGGCGGCCCCGCGGGACCGGTCGGCTTCGGCCGCCCCCGGTGCCGGGAACGCTGCTCCTTTTCAACCCGCGAATCGTAGCGGCTGAGGAACCGTGCGTCCTTTGGGACCTCCTCAACGGCGGGGCGCGGGATGTCGACGATCTGCCCCTCGTGGATCGCGTCACGGGCCTCAAGGGTCTTGCGCCGGTCGCGGTCCAACTGGGCGCGTTCCACGCGGTCGAGCACCTTCAGCCGAACCGCCTCGCGGGACCGGTCGATCTGGGGTGGCGGCGGTTCGACCTGAAGCAGCATGAAGAACAGCGCCCCGTGCAGGATCGCGGACAGCAGCATCCCAAGCGGCAGGCGCCAGCCCAGGGATCGCCGATTTTTGAGTCTGT
>CAZHDQ010000547.1:0-2643 GCA_964531595.1 uncultured Anaeromyxobacteraceae bacterium | reverse complement strand
AGGTATAGCGCAGCACCTGGAAACAAACCGATTCGCGCGCAGGCACAGCACCGCCAAGTTTCGCACGAATTCGGTGAATATGACGCAGCGATGGCTCCTGGATCGCGAAGGCAAATCCCAGGCGCTAGAAATAGAACCAGATGCCCTGGTATTCCTCGATGTTCTCGCCAATCGCGGCCAGGCGTTCCAGGTAGCCCAGGATCGGCACGTCGTGCGTGATGTAGGTGTGCTGCGGCGCGATCTTCTTTTCCCACGGATGGAACTCGTAGGCCCGCGCTCCGTCCGGCAGGATCGACACGATGTCCCGATGTTGCCACGCGTTCAGGTGGTTCTTGCCCAGCCCCGGCACGTTGAACACCGCCTCGTCAGTGCGCGACAGGCCGGACAGTAGCCTGGCCTCCTCTTTCTGCTCCTGCACCAACCGGGCGATAGGTACTCGATAGGCCGCAGTTTCTTCCTTGCCCTTGGTGTTGAACGTATAGTACGGGTCGATGCCGCAGCGCCGAAGCACGCGGCGCAGCGCAACCGCCTCGAACCTCCGGCTGACGAAGAACGTGTAGACCAGTTGGTTGTATACCGAAATCCCCTGGCGTCGCAGCCTGTCCACCGCCTGCACGACATCGGGCGTCAATTCGTAGGGATGCTCGACATGCGTTATTACGCAGACTTCGCGCTGGCCTGGGATCCGGTACGAGCCCAGCAATTTGGCAGTTTTTTCCGTGAAGCGCATCGGGACGGTCACGGGCATGCGCGTGCCGATCCGGATCCGGTTGATGTGGGGAATCACGGCCACCTTGTCCAGCAGAGCCCGCAGGCGCGCGTCCGAGAGCACCATCGGGTCGCCACCTGTGATCAACACGTCATGGATCGTGGGGTGGTCCCTCAGCCATTTCAGCGCGGAGTCGATCTGGGCCGGTGAAGCCATCGCCCCCCGTGCCATCGGCCCTTTTATCTCCCAGTTACGCTGGCAGTACACACAAATCTGCGGGCACGCATTGTACGGTTTCAGGATCACGATATCGGAATACCGCCGCGTGATCAGATCGGTCGGCGACGTGTCTCCCTCAAGCATGTAATCGCCGATCCCATCGTCCTCTTGCAACGCGTCCAGATAGTCGTACGGCGGCAACACCTGGGCACGGATCGCCCGGTCCCGGCCAGCTTCCGGATCCTCATCGAACAGCGACGCGTAGTACGGGGTCACTCCAAACGGCATCGACAGCCGACCTGCCTGCTCGACCCGCCTTATCTCGTCGTCCGTCAACGGCGCGATGCGCCGCAGGCCATCGGCATCACGAGCGATATGTCGCAGGTGCCAATGCCAGTCGTTCCAGTCGCGTTGTGTCCCGCCAAGCGCGTCCAGGATCCGATCGCGGCGCACGTCCCGTCGTGCCATCGCCTCAGGGTTCAGGCCGTCCTCGAAACGGGCACAATAGGCGTCGACAGACGTTCCCAGCACGTCCAGTTGCTGGGAGCGCACCTGTGCGGCCTCTCGCCCAATCAGATGTTCGTCCAGCACCAGCGAGTCGCCAACGTGCAGTTTCGCACGCCCGTGCAGCCCCAGGACGATGTGTCCCAGGTCGCTCCAGAACGCCGGCGACAAATCGGGGCGAGACTTTCCCCGCGCCGCGTCGATCATCGCTTCCAGCACACTGAAGCCGGCGGCGCGCTCGTTGCGCGGACGCAACATTGACCGCAGCGCGCGGCCACAATCCCGAACGACAATGCGATCCAGGACGTGCAGATTCGAATCCAGCGCATCGTCGTGGACACTAGCGTCGTCGATCCGTTTCAGCAGGGCACGCCGAATCTTTTCGACTGGATCGTCGCGCCGCAGAACCTCGGCCCAGCCCCCCGCCGCTTCGATAAAGCGGTCAGCGCCCCAGGGAGTGCGGGCCTCCAGCGCCGGCAGTTCGCCACTCATAGCCCGTGTGATTCCATCAGTTTTCTTGCTCGCCATCCTTCCTCCTGCACGGCTCAAATAACCTCCACGGCTCGGGCAGCCGGGGTTTGGAATCTAGTCGGTCCCTTGATGCCCTGTCAACGCAGTGGCCGAACAACCCGCATATCTGAGCGTAAATCCCGCGGCATGACGTCGCGTCCGCTTGTTCGAATTCGCACGACTCAACCAAGTCACATGGCGCGTCTCACCACACTGGCGATACAAAACCCCCTGTATATACGTGCTTTCTATTATTTTCGAAGTGTCGTCAGACTTGGCCCGAAGTTTGCATAGCATTCGAAGTGTATGCCACCGGTCCCAACCCCGGGGCGTCACCGAAGCGGGTTCCCACGCCCGTTTCAAGCCCCACCACCCTCGGGTGGCAGGGGTACGGCAGCCGGAGCACCACCCCCGACTGTCGGCTGAGCAACCCCGCGGACCTGCCAGGCGGCGCCGGGACGGCCCTGCGATTAGTCCCGGTGAAACCCCAGGTCCGCGGGGTTCACGCCCCCCGACACGTGCTGCAACACGCCCCCATCGGCCTCGAACGCCCGTCGTTCGCGCGCGGTAAGCCCGGCCAGAAGCACCAGGTCCGGGTCGGTCTGGCGCTTGTCGGCACTGATGCGGTCGCGAGACCACCATGACAGGACCAGGTCGCTGTCGCCGCAAACCCGTTTGTGTCCGGTTGCCTTGGCGATCCG
>CAZHDQ010000546.1:0-2653 GCA_964531595.1 uncultured Anaeromyxobacteraceae bacterium | reverse complement strand
GCTGCTGGTAATGGCCATGGGCGCTGGGACCTTCAAGCCGATTCCGTCGGGCACGATCGCGCGCGTCACGAACGCCTCCAACTCGACGCTGGGATTCGGGATTTTCTACTGGACGATCAACCTGGGCGCGTTCCTGTTCCCGCTCGTCCTGGTGTCGTACCTTAAATCCATATCCTGGACTTACGTTTTCCTGCTCTCGGCAGTCGGGACCGGCGCGATGATCCTGCCGACCCTGTTCCTGTTCAAGGAACCGCCGCGCCCCGAAAACCGCAAATCCCTGGCCGAAGTGCTGACCGGGGCGTTGTTGGTGCTGCGGGACTGGCGTTTCGTGTTGATGATCGTCATCTATTCCGGCTTCTGGGTCCTGTACTTCCAGATGTTTCACACCGTCTTGTGGTACCTGAAGGATTACGTGGACATGGCGCCGGTTGAGTCGGGAATCAACGCGGTCATCAGCCTGCTGGGCGTCGGATACCGCTTCCGGTTCGACGTCGAGCACGTCACGGTGATTAACGCAGGCACGATCATCTTGCTGCAATTAATCGTATCGCGGTTGGTCGCCAAGAGACCGGCGCTCCCCACGATGATTGTCGGCATCCTGCTGGGCACGTCGGGCATGGCGCTTCTGGCTTTTTCGAACCACGCGTTCGTCTTTTTGGCGGGTGTCATCATTTTCAGCATCGGCGAAATGACTACACATCCAAAATTCATCAGTTATATCGGACTGATCGCCCCTCGGGACAAGGTGGCGTTGTACATGGGGTACTCGTTCCTGTACGGCGTCATCGGGTCCTCAATCGGCGGCCTGCTGGGCGGTTTTGGCTACGAGCACTTCGTAAAGGACCTGGGCCAGCCTCGACTGTTGTGGCTGCTTTTTGCGTCGATCGGCCTCGCAACGGTAGTCGGCCTGCTGTTGTTCAACCGGTTCGTCGCGCCCCGCCGCAACGCCGAGGCGTAGCGACGGCATTCCCCCATTTCCGGGGATCACTCTTTTCGGCTAGAATTCGCACCGATGAACTTACAACGCTACTTTCCACAACGCTCCGACCGCCTGTTCGCAGGCCTGTTTCTTGCTTTGATGGCCCTGACCCTGGTCCCCCTGTGGCTCTACAGGGTGATCCCGATGCAGGACATCTGGCAACACCTGGCGCTGGTGGACATCATCCACTACTACGACGCACCCGGTTCGGTCTATCCCGAATTCTTCATCCTCCCGGACACCCCGAAGCCGAACCTTCTGTACTACTACCTGACCCACTGGATCGGCTTGCTGACCGGCGACCTGGAAATCGCCAACAAAATCGTCTTGTCCCTTTATGTGTTGGGGATGCCCCTGTCCTACCTGTTCTTCCTGCGCTCGTTCAAAAAATCGCGCTGGCTGGCGTTTTTCGGGTTCCCATTCGTCTACAGCGCGATGTTCGCGTACGGGTTTGTGGCATTCCTGCTGGCTACACCAATGTTCTTCGTCGCGGCCGGTGCCTACCGTCGCTTTGTTGCTGCCCCGGGCCCTCTACCCGACCTGCGCTGGGGCGGCCTCGCAGCAGTTTTTTTGCTGGCGATGTTCTTCACACACGCGCACGTCTTCTTACTGGCGGGTCTTGTCTGCGGCCTGCTCTTCCTGTTGCACCGGACCAACCCATGGCGGATGCTGTTGCATTTGGCGCCCTTCGCCCCCGCGTTGGCATTTTTCCTGCCTTGGTTCTTCGTCTATTTCGTCGAGGGCACTCCCTCCAGTTCGGGTATGCGATTCGGGTCCGTAACGGAACTATTCGGCGGCCGCTTTTACCGGCCCAGTCAGATCCTGGGCTCGTTTTTCTTCTATCTGGGCGACTACCTGCGACGCGAAGCCGACGACAGCCTGTTCATCGCCCTGATGCTGACGGCCTTGACGCTTCTGATCGTCCGCCGGCCGCCGCAGATTCCCGCCGGCGAGCGCCACAAATTACGCTTCGTCGACCTGGAGGTCATCACCGTCGTTCTGGCCGCATCTGTCGTCCTGCTGCCCCAACACATCGAGGCGCAGTCGATCGTATCGCTGCGCCACATCGGCTTTTCGCTGCTGTGCTTCTTCGGTTGGCTGGGCTTCGACGGCGCCCCCCGACGCATCACGGTTCCCGCCATCGCAGTGGTTATCTGCCTGCAAATCGGCGGGCTCGCCAACCTGGTCAGCGGCTTCGCGCGTTTCCAGAAGGAGGCCGACAATTTCCCGTCCCTCTTCGAACGCGCCGAACCGGGTCGTAATCTGTTGAAAGCCACGTTCAACCAGGAAAGCCGGGTCGTCAACCACGGCGCGTTCTGGCACATGCACTTCTTCTATTCGCTGTTGAAGGGCGGCATCTCGGACATCCAGTTCGCGGAATACCCGCACAACCCGATCCAGTATCGTGACGGCATGATCCCACCAAAGGTCGGGCCAGACTTCCCGAAGTCGCCGGCTTGGCGTTTCTACGACTATGTCCTGGTTCGCAAGTCGTCAAAACCTTCCATGAAGGCGGTCCAGGATGACCTTGAAGCAGTCGCCGAGGTCGACGACTGGATTCTTTATCGTGCTGTTTCCTGGCCTATCCCGCGCCCCGGTGAGGTGGAGCCGGTTGCAAAACCGCGCCACACAACGTTCAATAGTACTCTGGTGGACACTGGTCCTTCCCTTTCG
>CAZHDQ010000545.1:0-2653 GCA_964531595.1 uncultured Anaeromyxobacteraceae bacterium | reverse complement strand
TGGAGCCGCACCAAGGAATTGGAAGATATGGGCTTTGGCGTCCGCATCATGACGATGCTGGGCTACAACATCCACCACAACATCATCGGTGCCAGCGTCCTGACCGCCGTCGACCACACGCGCTTCAACCCCAACGCATGGGTCCGCGTCGAAAACAACGTGTTCTTCATCAACAAGCAGGCCCCCCTGATATTCAGCGAGCCGGGCAACGTCGCGATGGAACGGGTCAAGGTGGGCGACATGGGCGACGTGGGCCTGGCCGGGTCCAGCGGCAACCGTGAGGAAGCGCTGAAACTGCCGATCGACACGGCGTACTTGGAGGGCTTCCTTGGCGCTTCCTACAGCGAGCAACAGGACTACGACCCGAACTCGCCGGCCAATCAGTGGCGCGAGGCGATGGGCTTGAACAAGCAGGGCAAGTTGATCTCGTCGTCCAGCATGTACGCCAACCGCTATCCCTGGAAGAAGGCGCTGGAACTGTTCGGTGCGTACCCGACTGCGGGGGCCAAAATTCCGGCGAAGTGACATCACAACCCTTTGAGGAGATTTGCATCATGCGAACGCATCTGGCCGTCCTACTCAGCCTGTCGTTCCTGGCTCTGCCAGTGCTAGCCAAACCGTCCAACGACATGTGCCGCAAGCATTTCACGCCGATGGTCCCCGGTGAAAAGGTGCTGGACTGCAAGTACGTCGGTGGCGACCGCGGCACCAAACAACTGAAGGGCGAGCACTACCTGACCGATATTGGCACTTGCTGGGACTTTGACCTGGTTGCGGTCCAGCGCTGCGGTTGCCGCCTGTTCATGAAGTCCAGTATCTGCTGCCGCAAGGGATCGACCACCGATTGCGAGTGGCGCGTGGGCGACTCGAAGATGGTCGACTGCAAGCCCTACGGCCAGCCGGCGTTCGGACTGTCGGGCGATACCGAACCAGAAAAATGTCGGCAAGAACGGGTCGCCGCCGAGTGTTGGAAAAACAAGAAGTTGGTATTCCAAGGCGTCACGGTCGGCCCGTGCATGGAAGGCCCGCTATTTGAATGTCCCGACGGCGACGAGGCGATACAGCGATTCCTGTCAGATAAGTGCGGTCCCACGCCCGAGGACTGCGGCTGCACCCTGTCCGAGTTGTGCAGCAAGCCAGATGCATTGAAGTGCTATTTGGAGTGGAAGGGCAACCCCGAGGCCGTCAAATGCTTCGACAGTAAGCTGTACGAAAACAATTGGCTGAAGCACCAGTGCCACGACGCCGTGAAGGCGAAGACCGCTCCGAAGGAATAGACCGCTCCGAAGTCATCGACGGCGAGCCTCAGGAAATCCCAGCGCTTGTTTTGGTTGCTATCGCTCGCGGGTTGGCGATGCGCAGCGCCCGCTCTGGTCTGCGGGGTGGCAATACTGGATAAGGACAGCAAGCCGATGAACGCCTACTTGCGCCCGCCATGGGTTTTCGAAACTAGGCAACCCATCAGCCTGTAGGCTGCCAGCCACACAAATACACTGAAGGCGATTGCGACGGCGGCACCAATGACGCCCCCGACGATGGCAGCAAGCATGTGATCATTCCCCTGGTTCACGCGCCTGCCCGGCGATCACGGCCGGGATCACCATGATGATGCCGAAGGTCTATATGGATTCATACTTCGCGCATCAACCTGGATTTTCGCACAATCCGCCGCGAACGGGCCGGGATTCATCCGTCGTGATCTTCATCGCGCTATGGACGGTCCGATCCGCGACGACTCTGGCGGGTGGTCTTGCGCGCCTTCGCCACCGGTTCCAGGCCAAGGCCCCCGGTGTAGTGCTCGTACAGGCTGAATAAGAATGCGACACGGTCGAGGTCGGTTTCAAGCTTGGGCTTCGCCAGGCCATCAGGCAGGGTCGCAAGGTACGAGGCGTCCACTGCCTTGTCGAGTGCGCGGTGGGCTTCGACAAGATCAGACGGCATGGCCAGCGGGTCGTACAGGTCCGCTAGGGTCGACGCCGGAAACTTCGCTCGCGCATCGAGCACACCCTGGGCGGCTGCCTCAACCTGACCGCGCACCTTCTCGGGCACATCCCCGGGTCCCGGCCACGGGTAGTTGTTGTAGACAATCAAGGCCGAGTACTGGTAGTCGCTTTTGAGGCGACCACATGTGTATGAGGTCCAAGCCATATGCATCGCGGAATGCAGAACCCCAAAGTCCCATCGGGTCGCATCTGGGATCAGCCGCAACTTGTCACCGCAGAGGGTCTCGGGGCCCACGTAACCGACGGGAATGTATCGACGTCTTTCGGATGATACTTGCGGAATGACCAGCGAGTGCCCCTTCGGGATTATCTCGACGTGGAATCTCGTGGGCGTATCCGCGATCTTCCGAGTCGGTGCGCTCTTGCTCGCAAGACGAAAACGCCGAACAGCCTCGATGCGCTTCATCGACTCTGGCATCCGACGCAACTTTTCGGGCGGGCAGTCCCCTAGCCACAGGCAGTACCGTTCCCGACCGTTTAGAAACTCTTCAGCGCCGAGCCACCGTCGGAAGCACGAGGCAGCTTCCGGTTCGTTGGCGAGAAACGCCTCTTTTTCCTCGGGTTTGAACAGATAGTTCCCGTCGTCAATGGGCTTGTTCCCGCTGAACATCCTGCGGGCCTTGCCGATAGGACTGTCACGCCGGGGCAGC
>CAZHDQ010000544.1:0-2657 GCA_964531595.1 uncultured Anaeromyxobacteraceae bacterium | reverse complement strand
GGCAGCAGTTGCCGAGCAACGCCAGTTCCAAGAGGCCTACGCCCTGCTGGAAGGCGCCCAGGCATTCCCCGGCGACCTGTTCGCCATCGCCCGGACCTTGGTACGCGGCGCCGCCGAACGGCAGAAACCAAACGAAGCCCGCCTTCGTGAATTTACCGACGCCGCGATGCCGTCGCTGGAACAAGCTCTGTTCTCGCAGGCACCGATTCATCCGGAACTGGAACAGGTCGTACTGGCGTTCGGCCTGACCAAGTTGCGCGAACTGCTGGGGTCCGACGACCCCGTCGTCCGCAAGGTGCTGGGCAAGGAATCGCCAGAGGACATGGCCACCGACATCATCCGCTGGACCAACCTGCAAGACGTGGCCGTCCGGCGTGCGCTGTGGGAAGGTGGGCAGGCCGCCATCGATGCCTCCACCGAACCGCTGATTGCACTGGCCAAAACGATCGACGACGACGCCCGCGCACTGCGCAAACGGTACGAGGACCGCGTCGAGTCCGTGTTACGAAAGGAGTCCGAAACGATCGCGCGCGCTCGCTGGGCGCAAGCCGGAGGCCGCGGCTATCCAGACGCCACGTTTACGCTGCGGATGGCGTACGGGACGGTCAAGGGCTACGTGGAACGGGGACGGATGATCGCCCCGATTACCCGACTGGCCGGCCTGTTCGAACGCGCCACGGGCAAGGACCCCTATAAACTGCCCGATAGCTGGATCGCCGCAAAGGACCGGTTGGACCCGAAAACGCCGTTCAACTTCGCCAGCACCCTCGACATCACCGGGGGCAATTCGGGCAGCCCGGTAATCAATCGCAAGGCCGAACTGGTCGGCCTGATCTTCGACGGCAACATCCAGAGTCTGGGCGGCGATTTCTGGTTCGACGAATCGGTCAACCGCGCGGTGGCCGTGGAAAGCCCGGCGATCCTGGAGGCCCTGAAGAAGGTCTATCGCGCCGATCGGCTGCTGAAGGAACTGACCCGCTGAGCCTGGGCCAATGCGCTGGATTCCGGACGGCCACAGCGCTTGTGAATCCCAATCGATACCGCTAGTGTTACGGCCCCCGCCGCGGACGCGTTTATCCACGTGTCCCCGGCCTGTGAGGCCACAGATGTTCGACGTGTTCCAGGAAAAAGCGCTGCCGCGCGCCCTGCTGGTTTCGGTGCAACTGCCCGACGTTTCGGACGACCGCCACGCGGATTCGCTGGCCGAACTGGCGCGGCTGGTCAAGACGCTGGGTCTGACGGTGTTCGGACACGAAACGCAGCGACGACCTCATTTCGACGCGGCGACCTATGTGGGGCCGGGCAAGGTTGCAGAGGTCCGAGAGCGCCTTGAGGTCGACTCGGCAGACCAACCAGACTGGAATTACGTGGTCATCGTCAACCATGAAATCACCCCATCACAGGCACGCGAATTATCCAACGCTGTCGACACAGAAGTCCTTGATCGAACAGCGGTAATCCTGGAAATTTTTCACCGCCAAGCCCGCAGCCGCGAGGCTCGCGCGCAGGTCGAACTGGTGCGACTGGCCTACATCGCACCCCGAATCCGCGAAATGCAAAAGGGGAAAAATGTCCGTCAGCAAGGCGGCATCGGCGGGCGCGGCACTGGCGAGGCCTACCTGGAACTGGACCGACGCAAGGTGCGCGACCGCATCGCGGAACTGAGGGCCGAACTGGCGCGCATCGAGACCGGCAGAACCACCCAGCGATCGCGACGCCAGGACTCGCAACGCGTGGCGCTGGTCGGGTACACCAACGCGGGCAAGTCGACGCTGATGCGGGCGCTGACAGCCAGCGATGTGTACGTGGCTGACAAACTGTTTGCAACGCTGGACACCACGGTGCGTACCCTGCAACCCGAGGTGCGGCCCAGAGTCCTGGTGTCCGACACCGTCGGTTTCCTGCGGGATCTGCCCCACGGCTTGGTGGCATCGTTCAAGTCCACACTGGACGAGGTTCTGGAATCGTCTATGCTGCTGCATGTGATCGACGCCGCTGACCCGGCGTTCGAGGAGCAGATGCTCACTACCGAAAGCGTCCTGGCCGAAATCGGCGCGGGCGACATCCCGACGCAACGGGTGTTTAACCAGATCGACCGTGTCAAGGACCCGGGACGTCTCACGATGCTGCGCGACGGTTGGCCAGACGCTTGGCAGGTATCGGCGCTTCACCCTGAGGGCGTGGCGCGCGTGCATGCGGGTATCCGCGCGTTTTTTGAGGGCGTGCGCGAGGAGGCCTGGGTCACGCTGCGACACGACCAGGGCGCGATCCGCTCAATGTTGTTCGAAGATTGCGAAGTGCTTGAAACGAACTACGACGAGGAAGGCGGGCATTACCGCGTGTCGACCCACCGCGCTACCCTGGAGCGAATCCTGGCCGCGGCGACCGTGGATCCGGAACCAGCCTAGATGTCTGACACTGCAAGCCCCCGAAACCCTGAAAAGCCGGTCATGTCCGCTAGGCCGGCTTGACACGGATTGGAAAATGGCAATCATCTGAGCCGGTTGGAACCGATTACGGAGGCTTCCCTTGAAGATCTGCATTCCTGTTAACGAGGATCTGGGGCTGAACAGCCCGGTGTGTGCACATTTCGGTTCGGCACCGTTGTTTTTGGCCGTGGACACGGACACCGGTGAGACGCGTGCCATCATCAACAC
>CAZHDQ010000543.1:0-2658 GCA_964531595.1 uncultured Anaeromyxobacteraceae bacterium | reverse complement strand
CAGGATAGATGCCTGGTTCAGCAAGACGAGGTATCGGTGGTTCAGGAACAGCAGCCAGTCGTCCAGCAGGCCGGTGGCCAGCGATACCGCGCACCACAGCGCGCAGGCCCCAAGCAGCATTGCACCAGTAGCCCATGCGGGCCATGGTCGGAATTTGCGGTCTTCGAAAAAGTCTTCGCGAAGGACTTCCAGGATACGTCCCGTCACGCGACTTGGGCCCCGCCGCCTGCGCACCACGAGGAGCAGCAGCGCGCCGGCGGTCAGTACGATGCCAAGCGCGAAATAAGGTGCGCGGAATCCCGGGGCCTTGAAGAGGCCGTTGTGGACCTCGCCGGCCACCAGTAGTGCGATCAAGGTTAGCAGTAGTGGGCCGCCGAGCCGGAGAACCTGTGCCCGCCGCTGCGACGATGCGATGGACCAGCCGAAGGCCATCCCCGCCAGCATCACCGGGATGGCGGCCGGGACGACGGCTTCCAGTGCCAGCATGGGCCCTCGATTCAAACGGGCGCGCGTTGCCCTG
Organism: uncultured Anaeromyxobacteraceae bacterium; assembly: GCA_964531595.1. Taxonomy (GTDB): domain Bacteria; phylum Myxococcota_A; class UBA9042; order DTJE01; family DTJE01; genus DUVQ01. The sequence continues at coordinate 2,138 of CAZHDQ010000543.1, read as the reverse complement.
TTGCCACGGAGGGTAGCCCATGGCCGGTACGGCGGCAATCATGCTGCGAATTTTCGAGTCCAGATCCTGACCCTGGAGCCGTTGCCCTGAAGCGGCTGCCCCGTCGTTTCGTCCCCGCTCCGCCAACGGTTCGGTTAGACTCTGCAATGCCAATCCATCCGGGTGCTGCGCTAATTGAATCGAGGAGGAGACCATGGGCACGCAAGAGATCGTAAAGGATACCCACGCTGTCCTGACCGGGGAACTCTTCCGGATCGGGGGGCACTCGATCCACCCGATGAACCTGATCACGTTCCTCGTGATCCTTGTCGTCACGTTCCTCTTATCGCGTCTGTTGCAGCGCCTGATCCGGGTGGCCTTCGATCGGCGAAAATTGCGAGACGAAGGCACCATGAAGGCGGTGCAGCGGTTGACTCACTACCTGGTGCTACTGATCGGGTTCAGCGTCGCCCTGGAAACCGTCGGGATCAACTTGACTACCCTATTCGCAGCCGGCGCCTTGTTTGCTGTTGCCATCGGTTTCGCGATGCAGAGCATCCTGCAAAACTTCGTCGCCGGCGTGATCCTGCTGGTCGAACGGACGATCACGCCAGGGGACATCCTGGAGGTCGATGGCAAGCGCGTTCGGGTCATGGCGATGAACATCCGTACCACGATCGTCCGCACTCGGGACGAGGAGGAACTGATTGTCCCGAACTCCATCCTGTCCCAGTCGATCGTCAAAAACCTGACGCTCCAAAATGATTTGGCAAGGATCCGCGCGGCCGTGGGCGTTGCCTACGACTCGGACTTACACCAGGTCATAAAGGTGCTGACGCAGGTTGCGACCGACCTGCCGGGCCGCGAGGCCGAGCCGGTGCCTGTGGTGCTGTTGACCGAGTTTGGAGGCTCGACCGTGAACTTTGAGGTGTCGGTGTGGACGAAGGACCCCTGGGCCGCCCGCCTGCTGCTGTCGGACCTTAACCAAGCGATCTGGTGGGCGCTCAAGGAAGTAGACGTCAACATCGCCTTACCCCAGGTGGACGTGCACTTCGATCCTTCTGTCGTCGAATCCTTGAAGTTGCTGGGGCGTCCAGCAGCCTAGGGCTGGTAGGTGGCGCGTGGTTTCAGTTCTTGCTGCCCAGTGCACCTGGGCGGTATTCTGTATTCGGTTTTGATCAGGAGTCCGCGATGAGGCGACGCATATCAGAAAACGCGTGCGCCCTCGCACTGTCGGTCTGGGGTGGCGTGACCCTGCTTGTCCTGGCGTCCGCCATTCCCGCGATGGCCCTGGAAATGGAAGGCAACGCATACCAGGACACGGTTTTTGTTGCGGGCCGGACGTTGCACTTGATCGGCGCCGGCAAGCGCGAAGCGACGATCTTCAAGGTCGACGTGTACGTGGGCGCCGTGTATGCCGAGCGACGGTCGTGCGATCTGGCAGCCCTGGTGAATCAGGACCAGGCGCGCTTGTTCTACATGGACTTTTTGCGCGACGTGCCGGCCAAAAAGTTGAAAGCCAACATGGTCGAAAACTTCCGCAATCACACGCCGGCCGATGCGTCGCCGGATCTGCGTGAGCGAATCGCGGGATTCGTTGAACTGTTCCAACGACCCGCCAAGAAGGGCAACCGCGTCGAGATCCGCTACATCCCCGGGGAAGGGACCTCGGTGGCGTCCGGCGGGGCGACGTTAGCGGTGCCCGTACCTGGGGCCGATTTCGCGTCCGTTGTTTGGGACATCTGGTTCGGAAAGAAGACGTGCTGCCCCGATCTGCTTGGCTCGGTGCGCCGCACCTGCGTCGGGAAGTAGCCAGGCGTTCCGAAGTGGCGGGGATCTCCCATTGTGCGAATCTGACATGGTCTGTTCGTGCCCGGCCTGTTCGCGCCAGGCCTTTTCGTGTAGCGTTCCCCGCATGATCGGCCCGATCAAAGCCTTCCGGCGGTGGCGCCTGCGTCGCCGGCCGTTTCCCCCACAATGGCGCACGTACCTGCAACGCCATCTGGCGTGCCACGCCCGAATGCCTGACGAATGGCGCAATCGGTTCGAGCGGATGGTGCAGACGTTCGTGGCCGAAAAACACTGGATCGGGGCGGCCGGGATGCAGATCACCGACGAGGTCAAGGTCGTGATCGCCGGCGCGGCGTGTCGGTTGGTGC
>CAZHDQ010000542.1:0-2664 GCA_964531595.1 uncultured Anaeromyxobacteraceae bacterium | reverse complement strand
CGCAGTAGTCGCATCGTCAGCTACGAACGCTGCTTTCGGAACCTCATCGCCCTCGGGAACGATCAGTTCGTCCGGTGACTCGGAGACGATCGCTTCGGGCGTGGCATCAGGGTCGGGGATCGGCTGGACATCCGGCTGCTCGGCATGCACGACGCCGCCTACGGACAGCAGGAACGCCAGGATCACACCCTGGATGATTCGGCCCCTTGAACCAACACAGGAATCATCGGACTTCATGCCGCAAACCCCCACCGGACCACCCTCAACCCGGGACCGCTTCCAGGCCGACCAGATCACGCCAGCTATGGCGTTTTATCGGACTTGTCCGGGGGCGTCAAGACGGGACCGCACTTGGCTTTCGACCGAATCGCACCACCGGTTGGTGTCGGGATATCCCTCGCTGGCCCAGGTGACATCCTGGGGTGTAAACGAACTGCCCAAGATATCGGTCAAAGCCGACTTGTAGAACCGTTCCTCCTGGCGTACTTGCCGCATCAAGTCCCGCGTCTCGGGCGGCAGGTTCAAGGCTTGGCCGTTCTTGAGCGTCTGGGCCAAGGCCCGGTCCTCTGGTGTCACTGGGCAGCCGGCCAGCCCGATTCCGACGAGCAGGTAGACCCCACCCATCATGGCAGCCGCGAAGGCCCAGGGGCCCATCCGCTGCCGATTCAAGACTTTGGGATCGGCGGGAGCACCCACCACCGTGCGATTGTTCGCGGGTGGATGCGGGATCGCCTGTGCGACGGCCCACGCGCCGACCGCGGCCAGCACGGTAACCAGCACCGGCCACCACTGGTCGCCGGCGGCCTCGCGGCCGGGCACGGCCCACGGTGAAAACAGGTCGTACATGATGGACTGCACATGGCCGCCGTTGAGAAACATCGGGATGTTGATCTGCCAAATCGGCGTCACCAGTTGGAACGCGTGGTACGGAAACGTCCACGCCGTCGCCAGCGCATAGAACCACCCCAAAACCGCGCCGGCGGCGGCAAAGCCCAGGGCGGCACGCCCCCAGACCGACGGACCCGCCAGCACGCGTTGAACAACCCATCCGAGTCCCCACGCCATCCACGGAAACACGGCAATCACGTGCCTATTGAAGGCCATGTCGTCGGCGTTCGATGTCTCCCAGACCGATGAAAACCCCAGCACCGCGACCGTAACCGCCAGGCCCGTCATGGCAGTCCATTGGCGTGGTTGGTCGCGCAAGGCCAGCAGAAGTCCTGCCAACCCAACGAGGGTCCAGGGGGCGACGTAGAAGATGCCGTGGCGCGGACCAAACAAAGATCTGAACAGCGCCTCGAACGAAAAGCCCACGTTGGCGTGCGCCACCCGTTGGCCGGCGTCCACCATGTACGCATACGCGGTTGTCAGCGGCCCGCCGAACAGGATGGTGTTATACGTCAGCAACGCCAGGGTCGGCAGGGCAATCCCAAGCGACCAGGCCGCCGCGAACCGCACCGGCCGGTCACCCTCGGCCCAGCGGCGCCACCACTCGACGGCCGCTACGACCCCGCCGTAAAGGAAAAACGCGTAATTAGTGACGCCGGCAGCCCCCATCAGCAGGCCCCCCGCCACGATCGCCCCCGTGTCCGATCGGCGCGCGAGCACCCATCCGCCCATCAGCATCGCTACGGCCATCGGGTAGTCCTGGAACATCCCGGCATACGTGTGCAGTGGTGATGCAAGCAGCATCGCCAGCACGGCAAGCGTCGCCGGCCGCGCCCCGATCTCGACGGCCCAGGAGCGCCGCAGCACGAGTCCAGCAAGTATCAGCGGCACGCCGACGCACAGCAGACCCAGGATCATCGACGTCCAGTGAAATGGGAGCCGGATCCCACCGGCCGCAGCAGTTATCACGGCGTAAACCGGCACGCCGGCCCAACTCGCCCCTGGGGCCTTCTGGAGGTAGGGTCGGCCCTCGCGCACAGCCAAGTCTACGATGGAGTGTTCGGCTCCAGTACGGCACAAAATCGGCGCCAGACTCCACGTGCCGTAGTGGACGAACGACTGCACCGCGTACACCCGCCCGGCCGTGTTCGCCTCGTGGAACGTCGTGATGGCGTATCGATCCGGCAGCAAAACCGCCACCGCACACAGAACGAGGGCCGCGACGCCCAGGCGCCCGGCGAGCCGCGAACCGGCGTCGACCGGTGTCGTGTTCACCCCGCCTCCTTGCCCGAGGCCAGGGCCAAGAAGTGGGCCGCGTTGGCCTTAAGATCCGGAGATTGCACGTACACGGCCGAACCTACCAAGAACGCAAGGTCCGTCCCAAACATCGCGCGCAGATCGGCGATCTGGTCAAACGTCACACCACCGGCAGGCACGGGCAACGCCGTCCTAATCCCGTGCAGATCGGCCTTCAGCGCACCGTCGACAGCCACGCAGTCCGCGCGCGTGAACGGGAAGCGTCCTCCCCAACCAGGAAAAACCACCAGGTCGGCGCCCGCCAACCGCATCAGCGTCCCAAACAACGCACCATGCGCTATGCCATGGTCGGGCGAGGCTAGAAACGCGCCAGCCATTGCGGGGTGAGCAATCACTGGCAATCCGGTTTCCGCCGCCGCAGCTCGTAAAAAATCCGGTCCGGCGACCATCGGCGATATCAGCAGACCACCGGCGCCGGCATCCCGGGCGAATCGCGCGCGCGCCAGCAAGCGATCGGCA
>CAZHDQ010000541.1:0-2670 GCA_964531595.1 uncultured Anaeromyxobacteraceae bacterium | reverse complement strand
TCCGACCTGGATTATTCCGACTATGTGGGGCGGTTGGCCATCGGCAAGATCGCCCACGGTCACGTGACCGCCAGCGACGCCTTGATGTGCATAAATGCCGACGGCGCATTCCGGCCACTGAAAGTGACCCGGCTCCAAAGCTATGACGGCATCAGCATCCGCGACGTCGAAACGGCCCTGCCCGGTGACATCGTCGTTCTGGCAGGCATCGAAGAAGTGAAGATCGGCGACACCATCTGCACCCAGGGGGCGCCCAAGGCGTTGAAGCGGATCACCGTGGACGCGCCGACCGTTTCGATGCGCATGGCGGCCAACAGTTCGCCGCTGGCGGGCACCGAAGGCACGCAACTGCAGCCAAGCCGCATTCACGAGCGGTTGGTCAAGGAATCGCTGCGCAACGTGTCTTTGCAGATGGAAATCCCGGCGGACGGCAACGGGTTCATCATCAAGGGGCGCGGTGAGTTCCAGTTGGCCATCCTGATCGAAACCATGCGGCGGGAAGGCTTCGAAATGTGCGTCACCCGGCCCGAGGTGATTTGCGAGGTCCGGGACGGCATCTTGCTGGAGCCCATCGAACACCTGTATGTGGACTGCAGTGACCTGTGCCTGGGCATCGTCACGCAGAAACTGGCGGGTCGGAAGGGCCGGATGATCAACTATGCAAACCATGGCGCCGGTCGGGTCCGGGTCGAGTTCAACATTCCGTCCCGTGGCCTGATCGGATACCGCGATGAATTCATGACGGATACCCGGGGCACGGGCATGATGAATTCATACCTGTTGGGATATGAACCTCATCGCGGCGAATTCACCAGTCGGTTCAGCGGGTCCATTGTGGCAGACCGGAAGGGTGAAGCCGTCGCCTACGGTTTGGCCGGGCTGGAGCCCCGCGGTCGGCTGTTCGTCGTCCCAAACGATCCCTTCTATGAAGGCATGATCGTGGGCGAGCACACGCGCGAAAACGACATCGACGTGAACCCCGGCAAGACCAAAAAATTAAGCAATATGCGGGCCGCCGGCCGTGACGACAACATCATATTGTCGCCCATCACGCCCCTGACCCTGGAAAAGGCCCTGCAATTCATCCGCGAGGATGAAATGGTCGAGGTGACGCCGAAATCGCTCCGGCTTCGCAAGATCCACCTTTCCGCAACCGTGCGACACAACATGGCCGGCCAGGCGAAGAAGGCGGCGCAGTAGGCCCACGACCCGCCAGGATGCCATCTGGTTAGCCAAGCCAGACATCGCGCCAGATCGGCAATATCAGAAACGCTGGAATTTCGGGTCCTCGAAGCAGCCCGGCCAGCATTCGTCGCTGCGCGTTTGGGCGACCTCACCGGTCGTGGTATCGATGTATACGGCCGGCGCACCGCACCCATCGCAGAGCGGGGGTGCCGTGAAGGGTGCCGGGAAGTCCACTCGCCAGGTGAGTACGCCCCCAGTCAGCACCCTGGTGGGGCCTTTTATGGGTTCGTCGAGGGGCCAAGCGGCGCGGGCAGCAGCAAGCGCCGTGTCCGCGTCGATCCCGTGGGTGGGGTCAGGATCCACGGCCGCGAATCGGCCATCGACCGAACCCGTGACCTGGGACAGCATCACGAGGTCCAGTGGACACAATGCGCCCAACCCGTCGGACGGCCGCGTGATCCGCAGGTCCAACCTGGGCGCCCAGCGGTCGTCAATCGGGATCCCCTTCCATGCCTGGATGGACACATGCACGGTGGCCTGCCAGGTCGTCAGCAGGTCCCCCGTGACGGCCATCGACATATCCCAGTCCGGACCCAAGCCCCAGGCCGCCGCTACCGTGGGGCCTTCCTGCCGCAGCACCGCCAGGACCGGATCCTCCCCGTCTTGGACCGTAACCGGGATGGTGATATCGGTCATTGCCCCCGGTGTCCCCTGCGGATCCGTGCAGGTCCCCAGGTCTTGGACATAGCTCTGGCTGCGCACGGCCAGGCAGCGCAACGCTTCCTCCTGGTCGGTCGTGAAGGGCCCGCAACTGGCCCGGGTCCGGTCCAGGAATGACGCGAACTCCCCGGCGGCGAACGTAGCATCGCGCCATCCGCACAGCAATTCATCGGGAATCGGCCGGCACTTGGGTAATTGGGCCAGGTCAGCCATGTAGTCACGTCTGGCCGCGTCGTCCATGGGCGGGCAGGTCGGGAACTTGCAGGTCTTGGCGGGCTGGGTGGCCAGGAACGCCGTTTGGGCATCGTCACCCAGGGGTTGCTCCTTCACGACGAACCAATCGTCTGGCAGGGTCTGGCCGTCGGCGCAAAGTTCCGGATTCGGGCATAGCCCATCCCAACTGCCCACGAAGCCGCCGTCGCCACCCAGGGCATCCATACCCGCCATGCCGCCGTAGCACGCCTGCCCACAGACCGGCGGCCCGTCCCAGGCCAGCAGCCACAAAGGGCGTCCCCGAACCAGCGCGAGATCCGGTCCCACCGTGATAGTCCCGCTGTCGGGGGCCGAATCCAGGATCGCATCCTTGGCCACGAAATGCGCCGGGTCCAGATCCAGGGTCGGCAGGTCTCGCCAGGTCGAACCCTTCACGGATGCGATCCGCCAGTGGCCGGGGCGCGGAGTACCGGTATCCGGGTCCAGGTCGCGAATTGCCACGATTTCGACCTGATTCCACAAAACCGGTAGGCCCGCCAGGGACTCCAGGTC
>CAZHDQ010000540.1:0-2670 GCA_964531595.1 uncultured Anaeromyxobacteraceae bacterium | reverse complement strand
CGCAGGCACCCCGTATACGGCGCAAAGACCATCTCGAGAGGAGAACGCTCGACCCAGGTGGATTACGGTTCAGCGGGACGCTTGACTTCACGGAACAACTCCATACAATTGAGTTTCTCGGGGATGCGGCGCCGGGCTCTCGACACACGAGGTTCCCTGGCGTCGCGTCGTCGCTCGGTGTGTCCGGGTGTCCGCGCCCGACCCGAACAGCAGTTTTCCCAACCGCTTCCGATCGAGATGCGACGCCGACGCGAGGTAGGCTGTAACCGTTTGACACACAGCGCCATCGACCTCGGCCACCACGAGCATCCCGCTTTCGGCGTTTCCATCCGGAGCCCAGAACTTGATGTAGTGCTTGCGCAAAACCACCTGCTGGCCATTGGTCATCGGAGTCAGCCACACTTCGTAGGGCTCCCGAAGGACCTCACCCAGTAGCGGAAGGCCGACCACGTGGTTGCGCGGCTTCCGCATCAGGTGCGTCACCAGGTCCCCGCGAGGCAGTACCCGGTCACCCAGCGCATCGGTCACACCCTGGGAGCCAAACACTTCTCGCACGCCTGCTGCGATCGTCTCCCTGGCACTGCCCGCAGGCAGCAGCCGCGACCTGTCAAGGACCGGCACACCCCGTGCCTGGATCTGTGCGAGCGTCGGACGGCCCTCCTCCTTGGCTCCGGGCAGGCCCGGCAGCGGAACCAATAGCCGTTTGCCTGAACGTCCCGTTGCTGCGGCCGCCAATCCCTCCCAGAAGTTCTGCGCCGAGTTGCTGCCGAAGCCCGGGTCGGGAAGTAGCACCTGGTCACGTCCCGGACCAACCGTCACGGGCTTGCCCAGGTAGTCACCCGCATCCTCGGCCTTCAGGCCACGGGCTTCCATTTCCGCCTTGGACATGGCCCGCACGGTGCATCGGCAGTTGAATCCGTTGTGGCAGAGATTGGAACCGACATGTCGCGATTCCCGACGCCAGGCCACTTGATCTCCTGGGCCGGTCTGTGCCCCGGCATGAACGAGAGTGCTGGCAAGAAGAAGTCGAGCCGGCTCCGGCCTGGTAACCCGTGGCTGCGAACAACACTCGTGCAGGTCGCGTGGGCTGCCGCCCGCTCTAAAGACACCTATCTGCAATCTCAGTTCGCTCGGATCAGAGCGCGTCGAGGACCTCAGAAGGCTGCCGTCGCCGTCGCAGCGTCCATGTTGAAGTCTGCCTACTTCATCCTGCGCGACGATGTCGAGTACAAAGATCTTGGCCCTCGTTACTTCGACATGCTCGACAAAGCTAGGCTCAAGAACCGGCTTGTCAGAAAACTCGAAAAACTCGGCTACACCGTTGAAGTGTCAGCCGAATCGGAGATCAAAGGAATGGAAGTTTCTTTATAGTTCCTACACACTTCGCCACGGTGTGGTCGTCCACCATGTACACCGTCGCGCCCACGTCCGCCTGCGCCAGCATGTCATCGGCCGCCGAGTTGTCCCAGGGGTACACCCCGGGCATGACCTCGCACGTCAGCGCGCCCGGGGCGCCGTCGGTGTTGTCGACGTGCTGCTCCGCACGCCCAACGGCGACCAGGCCCGTATCCGTCTTGGCCGGCACCAGGTAGCCGTCTTCCAAGGCCACCAGCGAGCCGCCAAAGATCTCCGTGTCCGCGGCCACCGGGAACGGGAACGGATGACCGTCCCGCCGCGGCGTCGCCCTGTCCTTCGTCAGCGCCATGTCATTCCCCCTGCTGCTGCCGTTCTGCCTTGAACTCCTCGGCCGTAACGCCAAGTGACTTGCAGATCATCGCCTCGGTTTCGGACAGCCCGTCGCTGCCCTTCGCCGACGCGGTTTGCGCCACCGCGCCGCCCACGGGGATCACCGGAGTCGCCTTCTCCAGGAACGCCGCCAGCGCCGACCGGTCCGACAGGGCCAGGCGCTCCAGATCGGGCCGCTGCGCCGGCGTGAACTTGCCATCGCCCGCGGCCTTGTCCAGCAGTTCCTTCACCTCGCGCTCGTCCAGCCGCTTCTTCAGCGCCACCAGCTCGGTCGAGTCGGTCTCGGCCCGGGCGGCGTTGGACTTCAGCGCCAGCACCGAGCCCTTGAGCTCGCCGGCCGTGCCAGCCTTCAGTTCCAGCGACGCCTTGGCCTCGTCGGCCAGTTCCTTCAACGCCAGCACCGCGGCCTTGACCTGGTCCTCGCCGGCCCCGGCCTCCAGGCCCAGCATCTCAGTCAACCATTCCATCGTCTGATCCTCCTCGATGCCGCCCGCCGCATGGGCGAGCGGACGAATTCCCCGGATCGCCGGGTCGTTGGTCAGGGCCACGGAGTGCAGTACCACCGCCTTCCGGTCGCCCCGACGAATGCCCACCACAGGACTCACGTACCGGTACTCGCGATTCGCCACGTAACGCGCGCCGGCTTCCGTCCAATTCACCTTGCCCCACAGGCCATCGTCACGCGCCGCCAACTCGAAGATCCATCCAGCGGCGGGCGCGCGCCCATCCGGAGACTGGAACTCGTCGCCCAGCGTCTGGTGCTCGTAATCCACCACCAGGTCATGCCCGAGCGCGCGGAACGCCTCGATGACCGCAGCCATCGCCTCGGCGTCGGCCATGAAGTCGCCCTTGGACGACTGGACCGCGCCCGCGGGGAACACCTGGATCCATTCGGGCGCCGCGCCGGAATCGGCGAGCACCAGC
>CAZHDQ010000539.1:0-2673 GCA_964531595.1 uncultured Anaeromyxobacteraceae bacterium | reverse complement strand
TGCCCATACGGTCTCCAACCACGCTGCGCCCGCTGCCGGCCGGCACCCCCTCGCTCGCCCCTCCGCCGAATACGGCGACAGCCACTTCCTCCATTCGGGTCTGGCTGCACAGCGCCATCCCGGTGGGGCAAACCGATACGGTGCCGATGGCCGGCTTGCTGAAGGTCCAGCCAAGTTGCGAAAAGTCGTTGGCGAACGCTGTATCGCCACCGACGTTGCAGGAAACGTTGTCGCCGGAGCAGCGGCCCTTTTCGGCGGACACCTCCCACAAAAACGACCAGTGCCCGTCCCGCGGGTCTGTGATGTCCAGCGCGCTGTAGCCGCGTCCACCGACACGGTCGCCGACCACCAGCGCCGATCGCCAATCGGATGCCGCTTCGCCGCCCATGGTGTCGGCGTACTTGCGGCTGAATACGATATCCTCGACGTTCGGTGGCCCATCCATCAGCGTCTTCGTACCGCTGGGGAGTTCTTGCAGCCGGTGGAGCAGGTGGTTCGGGATGAACGACCAGATTTCCTTGCCCCAGGTGTCGGGAATCGTCGTTGTGTCCTCCCGGTCCACCCGGAACGCGTGCAGTTGGCCGTCGTGGGTCGCTGTGTACAGCATGACGGGGCGATCGCGGATGGTGTCTTTGTAGGCTGCGTAGGACGGGATCGCAACATCAGTGCCGGTCAGGCGTCCTTGGATGGCCGGCGACGAATGATCGATGGCGCCCGTCTTGTAGCCTCGGCGACAAGTGTCGTCGGTCGCCCGGACGAAGTTGATCAGGTTCTCGCGAAAGGCGGCCTGTTTATCGGTGGATGTGCCTGTCAAAAAGCCCGTTTTACACAGCCCCAACGATTCGTCCAGCGAAAAGTCCGGGTACACTCCGTTTGTCTTCGGGACGTCGAGTTCTGCTCCGTCAACTGCGGTGTTTGCGACCACGAACGGTTCCAGGTTGCCCTTGACCCATGTATAGATCGCACGTGAAGCATCAGTGCGGTCATTCAAGAAATCAGACAGACGTAGAACCCGGGCCAATTTGGCGATCGACGGGGACTCGTTGTCGAGCCCACACTGGTAGATTGATTGTTCGAGCAGCCCCTGGCGGGTGTTCGGTATGTACATCAGACCGTCCTGGGTGCGAGCCAGGGCGTGTGCCGCGTTGAACTGGTATTGGGCGTCCACAAAATTGCCGGTGTCGGTTGTAACGGCGGTGCGTGTCCGTGACTGGGTGGCGACGGCGAAAGTCCCGAGGATCTGGGTGAACGCCAGGACGAGGTCGACCGAGTTGTCCGCGCGAAACAGCGGAGTTTCGATCTCCCCGTTGTTGGTTGCGATGGCTTCGAACAGCGAGTTGACGCCGGGCGCCAGGCGGTAACCGATGACGTACACGTTGACACCGGCATTCCGCAGGGCCTGGGCGGCCGAAACGGAGTTCTGATAAGACCCGGAGTCTTCTCCCAGGTTTGCACGGCCGTCGGTGATCAGTACGACGCTCTTGGGGCGGCATTCGGCGTAAATATCGTCCGCCACGTCCGGGTCGTTTTGGAAATAGTGGAGCGCGTCGTAAAGGACGGGTGAGATTGGCGTGCCACCGTAGGGAATCGTCGACCGGATAGAAGCCTGGACCTCTTCGTTGCGAGCCTCGATGTCGAGCGGGTCATCGGAAGGCGATGGGGCCACGAACCACCCAGTCGGTGCAGCAGCGTTACGGGCGCCGTAGTTGGGTGCCGGTTCTGGGCCGTAGCTGTAGCCGCCTAACTCGTCGACGCCTGGGTCCGGGTTGGTATCGAAGGTCATGACGCCGAACTTGAAGTCGTACCGGGACAGGTCGATCAGCCCGTCGGCGGCCTGGGTCACAGTGGGTGCCACCTTGATGTGGGGCACCAGGTATGGGCAATCCTCGCGTGGGCACGGGGCTACGCCGATGTCGCTGCGATCCTCGATGACGCATTCGTAGTCGATAAACGAACCGGTCAATACTTCTTGGGCGGCGATGAAGCGGCTCTTGCCTGAATTGTCGATCCCGCCGCAGGTCGGCACCGAGAGTACGTCATGATCGGAAAGCTCGGGCAAGACGCCAGCGACGTCGTATTCCATGCTGCCGGACGAATCTAAAAGGATCAGGACCACGGGCCGGACGTCGAATGCTGGCAGGGTCTGGGCACCGGCGATTTGTGGCGTCCCAGCGGCAATCATGGCCATCACGGCGATGGCTGTCGGAAGGGCCTGGCGGTGGAGAAAGTGAGTCATATTCTACCTCACGGGCAACCAATTGGCCCGACAAACAGGTTGGACAGTGTGCGCGCCTGGGCGTTGCGTTCGATGTTTCGGCGAAGATCGTCGTGGTTGGTCGGGTCGACGTCGTTGCGATAGACCCCGTCGGTCAGCGACACGTACTTGCGGAAGCAATATTCGCCAAGTTGGTAGCCAGGTGCGCGGTGGGTTGTCAGTGCCGAAATCATACGACTGGACCAGAATGCTGTCTCGACGGACACGATCTCGCGGCCGAACGAGCCACTGCCGTCGGTGTTCATGTCGAAGAACGTAGGACTGACCGCGCTCATCGGCACGACGCCGTTGGTCGCCATCACGAAGTCGCTGAAACCGGAAGGGTTTTGAGCCGCAAACGACATCGTCCCTTCGGTGCCCGCCAAGGCGACTTGGCGTGCCACGGTGGAGACCCGCGA
>CAZHDQ010000538.1:0-2679 GCA_964531595.1 uncultured Anaeromyxobacteraceae bacterium | reverse complement strand
CGCGAGAATTGTCGCACCGGTCCGTCGGCCTCGCGCGCCAGCCCGATCTGCCCCAGGGCCGAAGCCACGGCCCCTGCGTCAGGCACATGCCCCGCCAGGGTCATGAAGAAGGCCAGATTCTCGCGGGCCGTCAAGTCTGGGTAGACCAACAAATCATGGGGCAGCATGCCGACCGCGGCACGTGCAGTGTTCCCGATCGCGGCGCGGCCGTCGATCGCCAGGGTCACACGCCCGCCGTCGGGGACCTGCCGCCCCGCAAGTACAGACAGGAGCGTGGTCTTGCCGGCCCCGTTTCGACCCAGGACCGCCACCAGTTCACCCGAGGCCGCGACTAACGAAACGTCACGCAGAATGTGGCGCCGCCCTACGATGCGGACGACCGCTTCAGCCCGTAGCTCGACGGCCGCAACGGGCATCAGGCCCTCCGGCGCGCGAGTAGCGAAAAACCAAGTCCGAACAGGATCAATGCCGCCACGATCAGGGCCGCAGCTCGGTATGGCCCCGACGCCAGCGGCAAGTGGCCGACCGCGACGCGCAGTGACGTACCTGGAGCAACATCCGTGGTTGCGGTCTGGAACGCCCAGGTACCATCTTCACCGTCCTCTTCTCTATACGTAAACGGCATCAGGGGCCGGACATGCAGGCCGTAGTCGCGGTCACGACGCGTGATTACGGTGGTCTCGACCAGCGGCACGTCCGCCGTAGCGGACAGCACCAGTCCCGACGACGCAACGGGGATCTGGTAGGACACCTCAGCCACAAGCTGCCGACCCTGGCGCAGCATCCCCGACATCTCGACCCCTGCAGCGGTCACCGCCACACGGGTCCCTTCGCCGCCCCTGGCCCGCACGCCACCCTCGCCCATCAGCGGCTGCGGCCCAGATTCCGGCAGCAGCAGCGGCAGCCGGTACCGCACCGCGCCGGGCATCCCCGAAACGGCCACGGCCTGGGTCACTACGAGGCCGCCCTCGGACGGGAGTATCTGCAGCGTGATCGATGCAATAGTTGGCCGGCCGATCCCCTGACCGGCCTCGCTGGTCGGGAACGCACCGGCCACAGCCGGAACTACGGCAGCCAGCGCCGCGAGCAGGCACCCCAGTTTGCAGGCCACGCCTCTCACGATTCCTCCCGCTCGTCGCCAAGCCCCATCGCGCCGGCCATCCGGATCAAGTGCCCGGCAGCGATGGTCAAGCACGCCGCGATACAAATCGTGTAGAGCAGGTCGATCACCGCGATCATGGCTCCTCCCCCGAGGGCGCTTCCGGGGCGTCGGTCGCCGGCGCTTCCGCGGTGTCCCCATCCGCGGTGCATTGGTCCCGGATGCCGCTGCGCTTGAACGACACAACCAACAGGTAGCCAAACAGCAACATAACCAAAGAGCCCAGCCACAAACTGGTCATCATCGGGTTCTGCATCGCAGTCAGGTTGACCGATTCAGACCCCTGCCCCGGCGAGGCCGCCAGGTACAGGTCGGCCAGCGGCCGAGCCTCGATGTCCACCTCGGTCGTCGGATTTTCGGACTTCAAGTAGAACCGGATCTCTGGCTGCATGATCAAGCCTACGCCCGCGGGCACCACGCGAACCACGTTCATCCTTGCTGGGTCGATGCGGGCGGCCAGCCAGGGGCCGTCCGACGCCTCGATCCCCCGGACCACGGCCTGAAACATGGCCGCATCCGCGACCCGGACCGTCAACACCGGCTCGCCCCGCGCCATAGCCACCGACAAACGTCCCCCGACCTCCAGACCCAGGGCCTGGATCGACCGGACCCGACGATTCAGAGACTGCGGCACCACACTCAGCGTTTCGAGTTGGGCCGGCGCGAGTTTCAGTTCCAGCCGTTCCGGATCTGCACGGACCAACCGGTAGTCCTTGGACCAGACCGTTGCCGCCGCAATCTCGGCCCGCAGCAACTCAGCTCCGTCGGTTCCGGGGAATGCCACCCGCACCTCGGACCCACTCACGACCGACACTTCCGCGTCGGGCACCCGGGTTCTCACCTGTTGCACGGCTTGGTCCGGCAGCGGCTGCCGCACGTCCCGCACCAGGAACGACGACCGGACCGCAGCGTATCCCTCTGCCGGGACCCAACGTTCTGCAGTACCCAGGAACGTCACCTCGTCCGAACCCACGATGATGCGCTCCATCGGCGCGAGGATCACGTCCTTTTGGAGGATCTTGCCAGCCTCGCCGGCGAATCCCAAGAATGACAGGGCCACGCCGACGTGCACCAGATGCCCGCCAAACCGCTTGGGATTGTCGCGAAACAGGCTGACGGCCGCCCGCCACGGACGCACCCCGCGACGGCGCCTAATCGCCCGTACCCAGTCAACCGAAAGCGTCCCCAGGGCCCAGAACGCGAACCACATCGCGAAAAATCCGTAAGGCCCGGCCCAGGACATGCTGCGCAAGTACATGCCCAGTGCGGCCCCAGCCGGGAGATCGCCGGTGAACGTCAGATTCTGGACCCGCGCCCAAAGGAACAGCCCAGCAATGATCACCGCGACCGCCAAACTGCTCAGCGCCGTCCACAGCAGCAAATAAGCGGTCGGCCGGTTTGGACCCTTCCGCAATGGCAGCAGCGGCCCGACCGCCGTCAGGCCGAGGATCAGTATGCCGATTGGGCCCACGACCTGATTGAACCACGTCGGCCCCACGTTGATAGCCTGTGTGAACTCA
>CAZHDQ010000537.1:0-2680 GCA_964531595.1 uncultured Anaeromyxobacteraceae bacterium | reverse complement strand
TTGCCGATGGTGGCCTCGACCGCGCCGGTGAAGGCGCCTCGCACATGGCCGAACAGTTCACTTTCCAACAGGTTTTCGGGGATCGCGCCGCAATTGATGGCGATGAACGGGGCGGACGCACGCAGGCTGCGCCCGTGCAGTTCGCGGGCCACCAGTTCCTTGCCGGTGCCCGTTTCCCCCAGGACCAGCACCGGTATGTCCGTAGGCGCAACCCGTGTGATCCGCGCGAAGACATCCTGCATGCCGGCGCAACTGCCTATCAGCGTGCCGAACCGGGAGGCCTTGACCTCTTCTTTTAGCGACTTGTTGGCGCGCTCCAGACCTTCGACCAGCATCACGTGCTGGACGATTGTTGCCGCCTGGGCCGCGAACACATTCAGGGTACGCAGCGTGATCTGGTCGAACAGGTCCAGCAGCCGCTCGGTCCCCAGGTACAAGACGCCCAGTGTCTCGCCGGCGACCTTGAGCGGCACGCACATCACCGAGGCCAGTCGCAGGTTGATCACGCTGGTGCAGCCCTGGAATTCAAGGTTGTTGAGGGCGTCGGTTACCAGTTGCGGCTCGCCGTCGGTAATCGCTTTCTGGACGATACTTTCGGAAAACAGCGCCTCGTCGTGCGGCAGCGCCTTGCGGTCGATATTGCGGGCGACCTTGACCACCGGTTGGCCATTTTCAAGGAGGAGGATGAAGCCCTTGGTCGCCTGGGTCATCGCCAGTGTCTCGTCGAGCAGTGTCGACAGGGCACGATCGAGGTTGCGAGCCTCCATCAGTTTGCCGCTGAACACGGCCAGTCTTTCAAGGTTCCGCCAGGCCAGTTTTTCGTCCGCTGGGCGGGCGTCCATTGGCGCGTCGTCCGGGGCATAGACCAGCGTGTGATCTCCCATGCGCAGGACATCCCATAGCGCCAAACGCGCCTTCTTGACCTTGCGTCCGTTGACGATCACCTCGGCGGCTCGGTCAAGCGGGCGGACCTGGTGGATCGCGCCGTCCAAGACGAGTTCGGCATGCATCGGACACACGCCGGCGGCTGTTAAATGGATGTCGCACGCTTCGTCGCCGCCCAGGGTAGTCACCTGGCGAAACAGCGGGTGGCGCACCGGCAACCGTGCGGCGTGGAATTCGAGGATCAGGGCCAATTCAGCCTCCATGGGCCCGGTGATGACCGGGTCAATACCAGTTAACACATACGGCGAAACCGTCCAGAGCCGTGCCGGTCCCTCCGAGGACGGGACACGGTACGACACGGATCGTACGTTGCTCGGCTTCAAAGTTCAGGAACGCGTCCACGATTCCCCACACCGCCAGTGCGCCAAACGTTCCCAGGCTGACGTACTGCACGATTCGCAGTCGTCTGGCGGTCACGGCGTCGCTGTGAGAAAACAGCCCGTCGCTGCCCCGCAGTGTCTCGATCGCAGTGTAGGCGCCGATGTTGATGCCCAGCGTCAAGACCTGGCCTGCCAGGAACAGGCCGCCCTTCGTATTGTGGCCGTTTACGAACTGGCCGACCCCGAAGGGGATCAGGTTGGGGATCCAGGAACGGCGAACGATCGACACCTCGACACCCTCGCAAATCGGGGCCGGCGGTTGTTTTGGTTCGACAGGGGCGTCCGGGTCGATCAGGTGCAGTTCGGCCATCCGCTTCCGACTGGCATCGAACCGTTCGATCAGACCAGCGGGGTAATAGAAAGGGTCCATGCGGTGTCGTGGGGCGAGCGTCAACAAGACGCTGAATTCTTCCTCCATGCGGCGGTCGTCCTTGAGCCAGTAGTAGCAGGCGGCCAGGTATTCGTGGGCCGTGATGACCTGTTCGGGTGCCGTCAGTACGACTTCGGGGTAGAGCAGTTCGGCAAGAAGGGTTTCTGCGCGCTGGTAGTCCTGGAAACGAAACATGTTTTCGGCTTCCAGAAACCGTTCTTCCGGGGTCGCGGCCCAGGCGTGCACCGACAGCAGCAGGCAGGCCGACGTTAACCATACCATGCTGCCGTTGCGCCCAGGCACCGCCTTCCTCCGGAATACACGAAAGCGAGTATAGCACCATGGGACATGGTCGAAGTAGGGCTGCGCAGCGGCGTGTTGCTGGATCATGGCAGTCGGTCCGGGTATCATCCTGGCCGGGTTTCGTTACGAAAATCGGAGGCAAAGTGGATTTATGGCGTCGTTGGCCCCTGCTGCTGGCCGGACTGGCTGTGCTGTCCTTCGGACCCGTGGCGGTCGCCGCACCGTTTCGCGACCTGCCGCTACCGGACGTCCAGCCTGACGGCACATCGATCGACCTGTGGGTGACCGGGGACGAATCTGCCCGTCAGGTGCACGATGCCCTGGGGTTTACGGTGATCCGCGATCCGGTGACGGACTGGCGGGTGTACGCAGATGTTCGGGACGGACGGTTGGTGCCGTCTTCGCTTGCGGTTGGGGCGGGCGATCCGGCCGCGTTCGGATTGGTTCCCGGAATTGCGGCGCTGGCGGACCCGTCTGTCGTGATGGCCCCTCGGAAGCTTCCGCTGTCGTTTCGCAGCGCTCCGACGACCGGCGAAGTCTACAACCTGCTGATCTTTGTGCGGTTCCAGGATGACGACGAAATGGAAGAGTCGTTCGCTGATTACGACAGACAATTCGAATCGCTGGAGGAAGGCGTGCCGTCTATGCGCGCCTTCTACCTGGAAAACTCGCTGGGTGCGCT
>CAZHDQ010000536.1:0-2683 GCA_964531595.1 uncultured Anaeromyxobacteraceae bacterium | reverse complement strand
GGCTTGCCGGTCTTCAGCATGTGCTCGATACGAGCCTGGGTGCCTTCCGTGCCGCACAGGTACAGGAAGCCTTCCTTTTCCAGGTCCAGCAGGTGCTGCTCGGTCACCAGGGTGTTGGGCCGGACGTTGCCGCCCGTCAGGACCTTGGCGATCTGCTTGCCTGCCACTACGTCGTGCGGCGTCGCGAATCCGCCCGCGCCGAACTGCTCGAGGCCCGCCAGGAACAGGGCCGCGCCGTCGGGGCCGGGCATGATCAGCCAGTCCGGTGCAACCGGCGGACGGTAGCCCGCCCGGAACAGGCCCAGGGCCGTCTGCTTCGCATCGTACAGAACGCGATCGCGGTTCAGCGTGATGTTGTCCATCAGCCGCAGGTAGCCGAGGCTGCGCGCCTCTTCCGCCGACCGGGACACCTTCGCCGTCGCGATGTTCTCGAAGGCTTTTTGCAGCAGCGTCAGGCGGGAAATGCCCTTCATGTCGGCGGGGATGCCCGACAGCAACCGGCAGACCGATTCCTTGCAGCCACCGCCCGCGGGCAGCACGCCGACGCCGATCTCGACCAGGCCCATGTACAGTTCCGCGTGCGCCTGGATCCGTGCACCGTGGATCGCGACTTCGCAGCCGCCGCCGATGGCCATACCGTAAGGAGCCGTGACGACCGGCTTCTTGCAGTACTTCATCCGCATGCCGCCCTGCTGCAGCTTGTCGACCACGTCGCCCAGCATGTCCCAGTTGCCCATCTGCGAGGCCATCAGGACCATCGCGATGTTTGCGCCGGCGCTGAAGTGCTCGGCGTGGCCACCGATGACCAGGCCGTTCCAGTTGGCTTCCACCTCGTCCAACGTCTCGTGCAGCATTTCGATGATGTCGTCGTCCAGCGAGTTCATCTTCGTGTGGAATTCGAGGCCGGCGATGCCGTCGCCCAGGTCGTACATCGTCGCGCCGAAGTTTTCCTTGACGACGCCACCCACCGCCTTGATGTCCGGCAGCAGGATGAACGATTCAGGCTTGTTGATCGCGACGTAGGTCGAAGTACCGAAGTCCCAGGAGTACTTCTGGGCGCCTTCCTTCTTGTAGAACGTGCCCTCGGACTTCGCGATCATGTCCTCGATGATAACCGGGACCTTCAGCCCCATTTCCTTCATCTTGCCGACGCTGTCCGCGACACCGATCGCATCCCACACCTCGAACGGACCGATTTCCCAGTTGAAGCCCCACTTCATCGCGTTGTCGATATTGACGACGTCGTCCGCGATCTCGCCCACGCGCTTGGCCGTATAGACCAGGGTGTAGGCCAGGGAGTTCCACGCCAACTGCTGGGCCCGGTCGTCACCGTTGAGCAGGTTGCGGATGCGCTCGCCCGGGTCAGCCACGCCCTTGGTGGACCTGACCGAATCGAACAACACCTTGGTCGCCGGGACGTAGGAAACGGTCTTCCAATCCAGGACCATCCTGACGGTCTTGCCGTCCGGCCCCTTGTCCTTCTTGTAGAAGCCGCCCTTGGTCTTGCCGCCCAGCCACTTATTTTCGACCATCTTGTGAATGAATTCAGGCAGTTGGAATACCGGCCGTTCGTCGTCGTCGGGCAGGTTGTCGTAGCAGTTCGCCGAGACGTGCTTGTAGGTGTCCACGCCGACCAAGTCCGCGGTCTTGAAGGCCGCCGAGCCCGGGTGGGCCATCGGCTTGCCGAACACCGCGTCGACTTCCTCGATCGTGTAGTCGCCTTCGATCATCAATTGGATCGTCTTGTTGATCGCGTATACGCCGATGCGGTTCGCTACGAAGTTAGGGGTGTCCTTGCCGAACACGATGCCCTTGCCCAGGGCGTTCGTGCCGAAGTCCACCCACGTGTCCACGGCTTCCTGGTCGGTGTCCGGGCCCTGGACCAGTTCCAGCAACTTCATGAAACGCACGGGGTTGAAGAAGTGCGTGACCAGGAAGTTCTGCTTGAACATCGGGCCGAAGCCTTCGGTCATCGAGGCGATCGACAGGCCGGAGGTGTTCGACGACAGGATGGCGCCCGATTTCATCAGCGGTTCGACCCTCTGGAACAGCTTGCGCTTGATGTCCAGGTTCTCGACGACCGCTTCGATGATGATGTCGCACTCCGACAGCAGTTCAAGGTCGTCCTCGAAGTTGCCGGGGGTGATCATCGTCGCGAACTTCTCGTGGTAAAACAAAGGCGCCGGCTTGAACTTCTTGGCCATCTGGATTCCGTTCAAAGCGAAACGGTTTCGCGCGGCCTTGTCGCCCTTCTCGCCATCCGTCAGGTTCGGCGGGACGATGTCAAGCAACACGCAGGGAATCCCCGCGTTCGTGAGGTGGGCGGCAATCCCGGCGCCCATAACGCCGGCACCCAGGACCGCTGCCTTTTCGATTCTTCGAGCCATTTTGTACCTCCGGTGTTACCCCTTACCAAGAAGACGGACGCACCTTGAAACACGCCCGTTTGCGCGCGGAAACCAGCCGGTTCCTCAACGCAGATGGGATCTAGAATAACTGCCTTCAAGGGGATTGCAACCGAATCTTTCCCAGTATTACGAGGGCCTGTGAAGGGGAAAGGCGGGCTGTCCGACCCTTTCACCAGCGGGCAGGATGGCGCGCCTTGACGCGATGCGCTAAACGACGCGGCGGGACGTCCCTACGAGCAGCCGGAGGTCGCCCCGCAGTTATTACACTTGTAGCA
>CAZHDQ010000535.1:0-2689 GCA_964531595.1 uncultured Anaeromyxobacteraceae bacterium | reverse complement strand
CCCTTGCGTGGGAAGCGGCCGTGCATGCTGGCACGGCGCGGGCCGTTTGATGGGAGGGACTCGTAGTGGGCACCGAAATCATTATCGGCGTGCTCGCGCTCCTCCTGGGTCTGGCGGCTGGCGCAGTCGTCACCTTTGTGTTGCTGAAGCGTTCGTTTCAGGAACGGTTCAGCGATGCCGAGAAGACGACAGCGCTGCGTGTGGCCGAGGCGAAGGCGGGACTCGAGGACTCGCTTGCCGATGCCCAGAACCAGCTCCGAGGAGCCGAGAAGCGTGCCAAGAACCTGGAATCGGAACTCAAGGACGCCCGCTCGGAAAACGAGCGGCGCGAGGAACGGCTGAACAAACGGGAGGAAACGCTCGAACGAAAGAACGAAACGATGGCGTCTCGCGAGAACGAGGTTTCGCGACGCGAACGTTCCGTTTCCACTCGGGAAGTGGCGTTGGAAGAGGTCGAGAAGGAGAAGGGACGGCTGGTCCAGGAAGCGCGAACTACGCTGGAGCGGGTCGCGGGCATGTCCCAGGACGAAGCGCGCCGGTTGCAGACCGAAAAGATCCTTGAGGAAGTCAAACTGACCTCGGCTCGCCAGATCAAGATGATCGAGGAAGAGGCGAAGGACGAGGCCGAAAAACGGGCGAAACGGATCATCGGCATCGCGATCATGCGCTATGCCGGTGAGTTTACTAACGAACGGACGGTTTCAGTCGTCCACCTGCCCAGCGAGGAAATGAAGGGGCGCATCATCGGCCGCGAGGGCCGCAACATCCGCGCGTTCGAGGCCGCGACTGGTGTCGACGTGATCATCGACGATTCGCCAGACACCGTGACGCTTTCCGGGTTCAATCCGGTGCGCCGCGAAATCGCGCGGTCGTCGCTTGAAAAGCTGCTGCAGGACGGCCGGATCCACCCGTCGCGCATCGAAGAGATCGTCGAAAAGGCGACCAAGGAAATCGAACAAAAGATCAAGGAGGCTGGTGAGGAAGCGTTGTTCCAGCTTGCGCTGGGAACGATGCACCCCGAACTGGTCAAGCTGATCGGTCGCATGCGGTACCGGACCTCCTACGGGCAGAATGTGCTGAACCACAGCCTTGAGGTAGCCTTTCTTTCCGGTTTGATGGCTTCCGAGATGGGGCTGCCGGTCAAAGAAGCGCGGCGTGCTGGGTTGTTGCACGATTTGGGCAAGGCGGTCGATCACGAGGTCGAGGGACCTCACGCTCTGGTCGGCGCCAACATTGCGCGCAAGTTCGGCGAATCGGCCGAAGTTGTCCACGCCATTGCGTCCCACCATGAGGAAGAGAAGCCGCTGACGTTGCTTGCGCACATTGTGACCGCCGCGGACGCGATCTCGGGCGCACGCCCTGGCGCTCGCCGCGAGAGCCTGGAAAACTACGTCAAGCGCCTTCAAGACCTTGAAGCTATCTCGAATTCCTTCCCAGGTGTCGACAGGTCCTTCGCGATCCAGGCGGGTCGCGAGGTTCGCGTTATGGTCGAGCACAGTCGGGTGTCCGATGACGGGGCGTCCGTGCTTGCCAGGGACATCGCCCACAAAATCGAGGAAAAGCTGTCGTATCCCGGCCAGATTCGAATTTGCGTGATTCGCGAGACCCGCGCAATCGATTACGCGAAGTAGCCGCCGGGTAGATTGGAATCCGTTTTCGACACGGGGATGACGATGCTTGAAGACCCGGAGATCCGCGCTGCGATGGATCGGTTGCTCGCAGGCTCGGCACAATGCGAGACCTCGGTGAACTTGGCCGCGAAACTGGCCCGATCCAAAAAGGAGGGGCGGCCCCTGACAATCAAGGCTGGTTTCGATCCGACCGCCGCCGACTTGCACCTGGGGCACACGGTAGTGCTGAATAAAATGCGGACGTTCCAAGACATGGGACACCGTATTGTTTTCGTTGTCGGCGACTTTACCGCGCTGATCGGCGACCCAACTGGGCGCAACGAGGCGCGAAAACCATTGTCGTCCGAGCAGATCGCCGAAAACGCCAGGACCTACACGGAACAGGTCTTCAAGGTGCTGGACCCGGCGCGTACGGTCGTCCGTTTCAATTCCGAATGGCTGCAGCCACTTGGCGCCGAGGGGCTTATCAGGCTGGCCGCGCGATACACGGTCAGCCGGATGCTCGAGCGAGACGACTTCAAAAAGCGGTTCGAAAACCAGGCACCGATCTCGGTCCATGAATTCCTGTACCCGCTGCTTCAGGCTTATGACAGCGTCGCCCTGGAGGCGGACGTTGAATTGGGTGGGTCGGACCAGTTGTTCAACCTGCTTGTCGGACGTGCCATCCAGCGCGACTACGGCCAGGAACCGCAGGTAGTGTTGACCATGCCACTGCTGGAAGGCACCGATGCCAAAGTGGTCAACGGCGTGCTGACCGGGGCGAAGATGTCGAAATCGCTGGGAAACTACATTGGGGTCAGCGAGCCGCCGGTCGAACAGTTCTTGAAGGTGATGTCGGTTTCAGACGACCTGATGTGGCGGTACTACCAGTTGCTTAGCCGGCGAGAACCGACCGAAATCGCACGGATGAAGGCAGATTGTGCATCTCACGCGATGAACCCCCGCGATGCCAAACAGGTGCTCGCTTCCGAACTGGTGGCCCGCTTCCACGGGGAAGCCTTAGCCGCCGGCGCGTTGGAGGCGGCAAATCGCTGGCTGCGCGAGCGGACGGTGGTGTC
>CAZHDQ010000534.1:0-2689 GCA_964531595.1 uncultured Anaeromyxobacteraceae bacterium | reverse complement strand
GCGTGATGGAGGTATCCGACGTGCCGCCCGGCGCGTACACGTTGTACATCCCCGAGGGCGAATATCGTGAGGTTCGGCGCGAATTCAAGGTCTTGCCGGATAAGGTTAGCGAAGGCACGCTGTACCTGGAGCGCCAGTACGAGACGTCGAACCAGACCATCATCAGGGCACCGCGCGAGGCCCGCTTTGTCGCACGCCAGACGCTTCAGGCGGGCGAGCTGCGGCGTCTACCAGGTTCGGGCGGCGACGTATTGAAGATGGTCGAAAACCTGCCTGGCATCGCACGCTCGGCCTTCGGTAGCGGGCAATTGGTCGTGTTCGGCAGCCCGCCGTTCGACACGCAGGTCCTGCTGAACCAGCAGCCTTTCGTGATGCTGTATCACTTCGGCGGCCTGTACTCGGTCATCAACCCCGAGTTCATCCAAAAGATCGATTTCGTTCCGGCCGGCTTCGACGCGTCCTACGGGCGCGCGACCGGGGGCATCGTCGACGTGACCCTCAAAGAAGAGCCGTTGACCGGCCTGCACGGCGCGGTGGACATCAACCTGCTCCACGCCGGGATCGTGATTGGAGGACCGTATTCCAAAAATGGCGACATCCAGGCGGCGTTTCGACGGTCCTACATCGACGGCATCCTGAAACGGATCCCGTTCGGCGGCCACCAAGAACTGAGCACGGCCCCCCGATACTACGACTACCAGTTGAAGTGGCAGCATCGGTTGGGTGACCGGGACCGTTTCATGGTCTTCGTCAACGGCAGCGACGACGCACTGGTGGTCGTCAACAAGAAGGCCAACACCCAGGAACCGAAGTTCGTCGGCAACGTCAACCTGTCGATGTTCGGCCACAACATGATGTTCAGTTGGAAGCGCCGCCAATCGGCCACGCTGTCGAACGCGCTTTCCGTGCAGGCCAGTTACACGGGGTTCGATTTCGACCTGTTCGGCGCGATCCAGTATCGGATCCGGTCGTTCCCGGTGTCTGTCCGGAACGAAACGACCTGGCAGGCCCACGAACGCGTCAAGGTCTCGTTTGGAGCGGATCTGCGTTTTGAGCCGTCGGCATTCGACATCCAGTCGCCGGCGCCGCCCGCCCCAGGTTCGGTAGGGACGCCGCTGGGTGCCCGCGAAACGATCCGCACCAAAGGCGACTTCTTCCTGGCCCAGATCGGCCCGTTCGTGTCGGTGACCTGGCAGCCGACGCCCTGGTGGACGATCGTGCCGTCAGTGCGGGCCGACGTGTTCCAGGGAACCTGGGACGGTTGGTCTATCGATCCCCGACTGTCCAACCGTTTCGAAGTGGTCAAAGACAAGGTTTCGCTGCGCTTGGCGGGCGGCCTTTACCGCCAGCCGCCGCCCTCGTTCACGTTTTTGCCTAGCTTTGGCAACCCGGACCTGGGACCCGAGGCGGCCGCGCACCTGTTGGCCGGCGCAGAATACACGCCGTTCGACGGGCTTACGCTGTCGGCCAACGGTTTCTATAAGTGGCTGTTCAACCGAGCCGAAGTCAGCGAGGACCGTACGCAACGCTACACGAACCGGGGTTACGGCCGGGCGTTCGGGGGCGACGTGCTGCTGCGCCTGTCACCCGGTTCGCGTGTGGCGGGCGGTCGGCTGTTCGGCTGGATCGCATACACGTACACCGTTTCCCAGATCTGGGATTTCCAGAAGAAGGCCTACCGCGCGTCCGATTACGAGCAGACCCATCTGCTGAACATCCTGGGCAGTTACGAATTGCCTCGCCATTGGACGCTGGGGATGCGGTTCCGGCTGTCTACCGGATATCCGTACACGCCGATCGAGGGGTCGGTCTACGACGCGGACCTGGATCGCTACGTCGCAGTGCCTGGAGAACGGATCAACGCGAAGCGGCTGCCCCTATTCCACCAATTGGACCTGCGGGTCGACAAGGAATGGATCTTTGACCGGTGGAAGTTCGGGCTGTACCTGGAGGTCCAAAACGTCTACTACCAGAAGAACGCCGAAGCGCTGCTGTACAACTACGATTTCACCAAGGTGGGCTACGTCGGGGCATCGACGATCCTGCCGGTCCTGGGCATCAAGGGGGATTTTTGAGGCCCTACTGAAAGCAATCAGCGATGCGGCTTGCGGCGGCGATTCCTGCGATCCTCGTCCGATTTAGCCCCCGCAGCGACGGCTGCCGGCATCACGCCGTAGTCCGGTACGCCGCGGTCGCGCCGGTACCACCACCACAACCCCAACGCCAGCCCCAGGGCCACCTGCGCCAGCGCGATCAGGTGGGCATCCCGCAGGTCCCAGAACCGGTCGGGCCGACCATCCGCCCGCCGAATGAACTCGACTGCGAAACGCGACAGCCCGGAAACCGCCAGGTAGATCGCAAACAGGACGCCGGGACGCCGTACACGGGTGCGCAACTTCCACAACACCCCGAACAGCGCGAAATTGACGAACGCTTCGTATAGGGGCGTCGGGTGGACGGTGATGGTCGTCGGTACGATGCCGTGGGGATAAGCCATGCAAAAGATCCGGTCCCACGATTCCGGCGTACACGGCAGGCCGTAACAACCGTCACCGCTGACCTGGCAGCCCAGGCGACCGAACGCATATCCCGACGCCAATACAGGGGCGACCGAATCCAACATCACGGACAGTGGCAGCCGCTTGATGCGAAACCAGATGATGATCATCGCGGCCGCCAGGATCAGGCC